>JAABRC010000279.1 GCA_011391115.1 Candidatus Egaibacter danicus
TGAGTTTGGAGCCCTCATCCAGCCCGATCAGCGTTACACCCTGCGTCGCGCGGCCGAGTTCACGGATCTCGCTCACACGGGTGCGCACCAGAACCCCCTTGTCGGTGATCAGCATGATCTCGTCATCTGCATGCACCAGCGTAGCGGCAACCACCTTGCCATTGCGCTCGGACTGCTGGATGGCAATCATGCCCTTGGTGCCACGGCCGTGGCGTGTGTATTCAGTGATGCCGGTGCGTTTGCCATAACCATTTTCAGTAGCGGTGAGCACGCTTTGCTGCTCGTCCTCGGCCACCAGCATGGCGATCACGCTCTGGCCGTCGTCCAGCATCATGCCACGCACGCCGCGGGCATTGCGACCCAGTGGGCGCACATCGTTTTCGTCAAAGCGCACGGCTTTGCCACCATCGCTGAACAGCATCACATCGTGTTTGCCGTCGGTCAGCGCTGCACCAATCAGGTAGTCACCTTCGTCCAGATTGACGGCGATGATGCCGCCCTTGCGCGGGTTGTTGAATTCGTCCAGCGCGGTCTTCTTGACCGTGCCCATGGAGGTGCCCATGAACACATACTGGTCGGCCGGGAAACTGCGTTTTTCACCGGTGAGTGGCAGCACCACGTTGACCTTCTCGCCTTCCTGTAGCGGGAACATGTTGACGATGGGGCGACCGCGCGAGCCACGCGAACCCTGTGGCACTTCCCAGACCTTGAGCCAGTACAGGCGGCCCCGGTTGCTGAAGCACAGGATGTAGTCGTGTGTATTGGCAATGAAGAGCTGGTCTACCCAGTCGTCTTCCTTGGTGGCCGTGGCCTGTTTGCCGCGACCGCCTCGCTTTTGTGCACGGTATTCACTCAAAGGCTGACTCTTGATGTAGCCGCTGTGAGACAGTGTCACCACCATGTCGGTTGGTGTGATCAGGTCTTCCGTAGACAGGTCAAACGAGCTGTGTTCCACCAGGCTGCGACGAGCGCCCAGCTTGCTCTGGCCAAACTCCTGCTTGATGGCGGTGAGCTCTTCGCCAATGATGACAGACACGCGCTCGGGCCGGGCCAGGATATCCAGCAGATCGTCGATCTCGGCCATCACCTCTTTGTATTCGGCCACGATCTTGTCCTGCTCCAGCCCGGTCAGGCGTTGCAGGCGCATTTGCAAAATTTCCTGGGCTTGCGTGTCAGACAGTCGGTAAAGCCCGTCGCCACCCATGCCAAATTCTTTTTCCAGCCCGTCAGGGCGGTAATCATCGGCGTTGATCGTGCCGCCATCCGCACGCGTGCGGGTGAGCATCTCGCGAACCAGTTTGCTGTCCCAGGGCCGGGTCATCAACTCGGCTTTGGCTACCGGTGGCGTTGGTGATTCGCGGATGATGCGAATGAACTCGTCGATGTTGGCCAAGGCGACCGCCAGGCCTTCCAGCACGTGGCCGCGCTCGCGAGCCTTGCGCAAATTGAAGACGGTGCGCCGTGTCACCACCTCGCGGCGGTGCTGCAGGAAAACCTCGATCAGGTCTTTCAGGTTACACAGCTTGGGCTGTCCGTTGACCAGCGCCACCATGTTCATGCCGAAGGTGTCCTGCAGCTGGGTCTGCTTGTAGAGGTTGTTCAGCACCACCTCGGGCACTTCGCCGCGCTTGAGTTCGATGACCAGGCGCATGCCGGATTTGTCCGACTCATCCTGGATGTGGCTGATGCCTTCGATCTTCTTCTCATGCACCAACTCGGCCATACGCTCCTGCAGCGTCTTCTTGTTGACCTGGTAGGGCAGTTCGTCAACGATGATGGCCTGGCGCTGGCCCTTGTCGATATCTTCGAAATGGCAACGCGCTCGCATCACCACGCGGCCGCGACCCGTCCGGTAGCCGTCCTTCACGCCGTTGATGCCATAAATGATGCCGGCGGTTGGGAAGTCGGGCGCGGGCACAATTTCCATCAACTCGTCAATCGAGGCCTCGGGGTTGCGTAGCAGGTGCAGACAGGCGTCCACCACCTCGTTGAGGTTGTGCGGCGGGATGTTGGTGGCCATACCCACGGCAATACCACCCGAGCCGTTGACCAGCAGATTGGGCAGCCGGGTAGGAAGCACCAGCGGTTCCTTTTCGGAGCCGTCATAGTTGGGGCCGAAATCGACGGTCTCCTTGTCCAGATCGGCCAGCAACTCGTGGGCAATCTTGGCAAGGCGGATCTCGGTGTATCGCATGGCCGCGGCGTTGTCGCCGTCGACCGAGCCGAAGTTGCCCTGGCCGTCCACCAGCATATGGCGCATGGAAAAATCCTGTGCCATGCGGACGATGGTGTCGTACACCGACTGGTCGCCGTGTGGGTGGTATTTACCAATCACATCACCCACGATACGTGCCGACTTCTTGTAGGCACGATTCCAGTCGTTGTTGAGTTCGTGCATGGCGAACAACACCCGGCGATGCACGGGCTTGAGGCCGTCGCGCGCATCGGGCAGTGCGCGACCCACGATCACGCTCATGGCGTAGTCGAGATAGCTCCGGCGCATTTCCTCTTCAAGACTGATGGGCAGGGTTTCTTTTGCGAACTGGGTCATGAAAAGGGGCTTTGCGACGGAAAAAAGTCAATTTTACGGGCAAGCTGATGTCGCTAGCCTGCAACACATCATCCCATGTGCGGTTTTGTCCTACGCCGGATTACGTTCGACACGCTTGTGTAACCTGTTGTGTATGGCACAATAGTACGCATGCACTGGGTGGCGGTCATCCGGAGCGCACAATCCGCTCGCAGCGACGCTGCGGTTTTTTCCCCCAAGAGGAGAACTATGAAGAATTTGAATAAAGTGGCAATGCTGTTTGCTACCGCCGCTCTTGCAACGGCTGCTAGCGCCCAATCCATCGACAACTGGCGCAATGCTGGCAGCGAACTCGTCTGGAAGAATGCAGGTAGCGAATTGTGCTGGCGTGATGCCAGCTGGACGCCAGCTACGGCTGCTGTCGGCTGCGATGGCGCCATCGTGGCTCCAAAAGCAATGGCACCAGCTCCTGCCCCCGCACCAGCTCCTGCCCCCGCACCAGCCCCTGCCGCCGTGGCTCCAAAGCCAGCACCAGCTCCCGCACCTCCTCCTCCCCCAGCAGCCACCAAAGTGACCTACGCTGCTGACGCTTTCTTTGACTTTGACAAATCCGTGTTGAAGCCAGAAGGCAAAGCCAAGCTGGATGATCTGGTTGGTAAAGTCAAGGCCATCAATCTGGAAGTCATCATCGCCGTGGGTCACACTGACTCTACCGGTGCAGATGCCTACAACCAGAAGCTGTCTGTGGCACGTTCTGAAGCTGTGAAGGCTTATCTGGTGTCCAAGGGCATCGAGAAGAACCGTGTTTACACGGAAGGCAAGGGCGAGAAGCAGCCAGTTGCTGACAACAAGACCAAAGAAGGTCAAGCCAAAAACCGCCGCGTCGAGATCGAAGTGGTTGGCACCCGTACGAACAAGTAATCTTTACTTGGTTCCATGAGTGGTCTCGAAAGACCACTCCAACAAAACCCCGCTTTGGCGGGGTTTTGCTTTTATGGGTCGGGTTTGCGCATGCGTTACCCGAAGCGTCAGAGTGGTTGCCCTGTTTTGTTGATAATCCAGTTATGACTACTACTTTGAATGTCGACCCGGCCGAGCTGGCCAAGTTTTCTGACCTGGCACACCGCTGGTGGGACAAAGACAGCGAATTTCGCCCGCTTCACCAGATCAATCCTCTCCGTCTGGACTGGCTCAATGGCTTG
>JAABRC010000028.1 GCA_011391115.1 Candidatus Egaibacter danicus
AACGACACTTGGGCACCCCCTACTTTTCCGTCCACCACCCGGTTGGCAATATCAACGCGGGAGGCATGTTCGTCGGCAATTTTCTTGACAACGGCCAGCCCCAGGCCGGTGCCCCGGACCTTGGTGGTGACGTAGGGTTCAAACGCGCGGCGCAGGATGTTTTCGGGGAAGCCGCAGCCCTGATCGAGCACGCTCAGGCGCACCCGGCCGGATGATTCCACCCACTGGGTTTTGATGATGACGGCGCCCGGACGTGATCCGGCACTGGCAGCGGTTTCGGTGGCGTCCTGTGCGTTTTGCAGCAGGTTGTGCACCACCTGGCGCAGCTGGTGTGCATCGCCCATGATCCTGGGGCATGCGGCATCCAGCTCCATGTGCACGGGCACCTTGGCGTTTTCGTCGTCATACAGCTGCATGACCTCGGCCACCAGCGCGTTCAGATCCACGGGCTTGAGCTCGGCCGCGGGCAAGCGGGCGTAATCACGGAACTCATTGACGAGACGCTTCATGGCGTCCACCTGGTCCACGATGGTCTTGACCGACTTGGTCAGAATGGCCTGCTCCGGTGGTGCCACTTTGCCGGAGAGTTTCATTTCCAGCCGCTCGGCAGACAGCTGGATGGGCGTCAACGGGTTTTTGATTTCATGCGCAAGCCGCCGCGCCACCTCGCCCCAGGCCTGCGCGCGCTGGGCAGACACGATTTCGGAAATGTCGTCAAACACCAGCAAGCGGGCATTGCCTGGCAACTCGGCACCGCGGGCAACCAGCGTGACCACGTCACCCGCAGGCGCAGAACCTCCAGGCAGCGCAGAGCCCAGCTCAAACGAATGTTGCCAGCGGTCCAGCCCGTGCTCGGTGCGCTCACCCAGGAATGAATCGAACTGGCGCTGCACGTCCGCGGCGAATTCCTCCAGACCTTCAACCTCGCTGAGGTGGCGGCCTTCATATGCGGCGAGAGGGGAGCGCAGGATACGGGTGGCACCGGGATTGGAAGAAAGAATCACGCCAGCAGGGTCCAGCACGATGACGCCCGCGGTCAGGTTATCCAGAATGGTTTGCAGGTTGGCGCGAGCCGAATTGACCTGCTCCATGCTGCTCTGGACCGCCTCGCGGGCATCTGACAGCTGACGGGTCATGTCGGCAAAGGCGCGGGTCAGGCCACCGAGCTCGTCCTTGCCCTGTAGCGCAGCTTTGGGCGTGAGGTCGCCAGCGGCCACCTGATTCACACCATCGGCCAGCAGCAGCAAGGGCCGCACAATCTGGTTGCCCAGCACAACCGCCAGCAACACCGCACCAAACACCGCCAGAAACAGGCTGAGGGTGAGCGTGCCGATGTACATGCGTTTGAGGCCTTCACGCGCCAGCGCCCGCTCCTGGTACTCGCGATTGGCCTCTGTGACGGCCAGTGCGTTGGCCACCAGTGTGGGAGGGAGCGCCTGGGTGACCTGCAGGTACCGAACCTCCCCGGAAAAGCCCAGATTGGGATTGGGCACAACCACCAGCGCCTTGATCCGCGCGTTGGTGATGTCGCCGGGTGTTGCTTCATCCAGCCCCTCGATCCAGCTCATGGCCCGCTGGGTACGGGCATTGCGGAACTGCTGCGGTGTGGGGCGCTCCGGGTTCAATTGAAACCGGGACTTGCCGGTGCCGCCAATCAGTTGCGACGACGCACTCCACAGAAAAACATCTTCAGCACCCAGTTGTTCACGCACCCGATCCAGCGGCAGACTCACAATGGCATCCGGAACATCGACCAGTTGGCTGGCGGATGATCGCGACTTGGTCGCCAGATCGCTGGCCAGTGTTTCCAGCGTGACGCGGCCCAGGTTAAGCCCTGCCTCCAGCGCCCCTTCAACCTTGACGTCGAACCAGCTTTCGATGGAGCGCGAGACGAACTGATACGACACAACGTAGATGAGCAAGCCTGGTACAAAACCCGCAAGCGCAAATACCGCCGCCAGCTTGACCAGCAACCGGCTGCCAAAGCGGCCTTTTCTGAGCCGGCTGAACAACCGGATGGCAATCCATCCGATGACCAGCAACAGTAACCCAGCAACCACAACGTTCAGGACAAACAGGCGGGCATAGTTCTGCTCATACATCGCCCGGTTGTTGGTGGCCTGGGCCAGCAAAAACAGGAGAACCAGGCCGATAGCCGTCATGGCGGCGATGCCGATGCCGATGGACCAGCGCACCGCTCGGGAACGGTTCAGGGCATGATGGGCGGCGGCATCAGGCTGCACAACAGGTGCATTCACTTCTCGGGCTCCACCGCCAGCCGCTGGAATGCTGTGGCTGAAACATCCCAGTCAGACTGACCCAATGCGCCAATCTGGAACGGGCGCGGTAGCTGGGTAACGTCAAGGCGGAAGCGAAGTTCCACGTTGTGCCGGGATCCAGGCTCGACCTCGGTTGCGTCGGCAATTTTCCAGCGGGACAGACGCTGCAGTGACATGAGCGCCTCCGTCAGGGTGTCAAAACTCTGGCTCAAGGCCACTCCCGGACCACTGGCGGATACCGGTCCTGACGATGTCGTGATGCGCCAGCGACGGGTAAGCGGCAAATAGGCCAGCCGGAACTGGCGCTGTGCCGTGGCCACTTTTTTGTCAGCCCAGTACCACCGGTCCCGGAACAGGTCAGCTTCGGTGACGAAAAACATGGGCACCCCTTTGAGCAGGGCATCCTCCACCGCGGGTGGCAGGTCGAACTTGGCAACGGCGGACAGGAATACGCCATCGGCCATCCGTTCAACCCGTAACTGGGTGATTTCTGCCGACGTGGACTCGGCATGGGCGGGATGGATCAGGCCTGCAATCAGGCACGCGCAGACCAGCGCGGCAGCCAGATCAGGCCGTGCGTTTCTCCAGCAGCGCGTAAAAAAAGCCGTCATGGTCACCGTCACGATTGTCCGGGACGAGGTCCTGCTTCGCCCCAAAGAGGGGCAATAAATGGCCCGGCGAAGGCAACAAAGCGGCATCGGTGTTGTGTGCAAGAAACGTTTGCATCTGGCTGCTACCTTCGACCGGAAAGATGGAGCAGGTGCAATACAGCAGCCGGCCACCCGGTTTGACCAAGGCCCACAACGCCTTGAGCAGCCGGGCCTGCGTGTCGGCCAGTTGCGCAATATCACTCTCGCGGCGCAGCCAGCGAATGTCAGGATGACGCCGAACAATGCCCGACGCCGTGCACGGTGCGTCCAGCAAAATCGCATCGAATAATTGCCCGTCCCACCATGATTGGGGCTGCGATGCATCGCCAACCACCACCCGGGCTGAGAGCCCCAGTCGTTGCAGATTTTGATGAATACGGTCGCAACGGGCCGCGTCAATATCCATGGCAGTGACGTCGCAATCTGCGAGTTCGAGCAGATGGGCGGTTTTGCCACCTGGCGCGGCGCAGGCATCCAGCACGCGAATCTTTTGTGACAAGTCCATTCCATCCAGAAGCAGCGGCGCAGCCATTTGCGCTGCACTGTCCTGAACCGAGGCTTCACCTTGCGCAAACCCGGGAATCTGCTGTACTGGAACAGGGTGAGCCAGCGTCAGGCCGGACAATCCGACTCTGGCAGATTCCACACCCACATGCATCAGTTGCTCACGGCAGCGATCAACCGTGGTTCGCCGGGTGTTGATGCGCAACGTCATGGGTGGCCGGCGGTTGTTGGCCGTCAAAAGTGCTTGCCATGTATCCGGGTAGTCTTTTTTAAGGCGTGCAATCCACCAGGGAGGATGGTTCCATTGCGCAACCGGGTCCTTCAGTGCCGCTTCGGTCAACGCCTCACGCTCACGCAGGAACCGGCGCAGGCAGCCATTGATAAATCCGGCATGCGCACGCGTGGCAGGCGTCCTCTTGGCCGCTTCAACGGTCTGATTCACCAATGTGAAAGCTTCGTACGGAGCGTCGGTGTCCGACCAGGCCAGCGCCAGGGCGCTGCACAACAAGGCGTCCGACGCCGGGGACGGCGTGCGGGTGGCCAGCAGTTTGCGCAACACCTGAGCCGAGCCCAGCGACCGCAGCACCTGAAACACCAGAGACTGAACCCCAGGGCGCAGCGGGGCGGCAACGGTGTCAAGGGCCACTGTGCCGGAAGTGCCCGAGCGGATGGCCATCAGCACGCTGGCGCATGCCTGGAGTTGGCGCCACAGGGGCGGGTTGTCCTGTAGTGGGCCTTTCATAGGGGTCGGGCGGGATTGAATGCGAACAACCACGCCAGCAGGCTGGCAGGAAATTGGGCAATGGCCTCGTTGTAAGCGACCACCAGACGGTTGAATTCAGCCCTTGCAGGTGAGATCAGCAAGGCAACCTGGGACCAGTCCTGCTGCAGCACCTCGGGTATCCGGTGACCCGCCAGATCGGGCGGTTCACTCTGGAGTCGCTCCCACGATGTGCCCAAGGTGGAGTAGGCCGTCTGCAGGGCACTCATTGCAGCCGGATCCAGCGGTTGTTGACTGATTTTTTTCAAAGAAACATCAAACTGGGTGGCGGCACTGTCCACGCCAATCCAGGCCTGCGTGAGGGTATCGGCATGCTGGGGAACCAGCTCAGCCAGGCCGGTGTCATTCATCAGCGATCCATTGGCACGAACCAGCGCCACATATTTGGAGAGTTGTTCACTAACGGCAGCAAAGGCCTGGACCGTCTGCGATCGCAGGCGAACCAGACGGTTGTAGGCCCCTACCGCCCAGAACACGATCAGTGCCACAGCAATCCAGAGAATGACAAATTCATCCATAGGCGGCTTTCAGTTCGGCGATACCATGAAAAAGCGCCTCAGGCCCTTCGGGAAGGGCGTGAGACGCTATTATTAGTATAGCAATTGCTTATACTGACATCACGCTCCGGCGCTTTCCTCTGCGGCCGGTGCATCACCTGCATCACTTGTCTCTCCCGCCAATTCAGCGGCTTCTGCGTCAGCAATGGCACGGCGCTCGGCATCATCCATGTTTTCGCGGACTTTGCGGGCTTCGTGATAGGCCAGACCGGTACCTGCAGGAATCAGGCGACCGACGATGACGTTCTCTTTCAGGCCGCGCAACTCGTCGCGCTTGCCCATGATGGCAGCTTCGGTCAGCACGCGGGTGGTTTCCTGGAAGGAAGCCGCGCTGATGAAGCTGTCCGTGGACAGGGACGCCTTGGTGATACCCAGCAACAAATTGGTGAATGTTGCAGGAATCTTGCCTTCGGCACGCAGCGCATCGTTGGTGTTGAGCATCTCGGAACGCTCGACCTGCTCGCCATTGATGTAGCTAGAGTCTCCTGCGGCTTCCACCACCACACGGCGCAGCATCTGACGAACAATCACTTCGATGTGCTTGTCGTTGATCTTCACGCCCTGCAGGCGGTACACGTCCTGGACTTCGTCCACGATGTAACGTGCCAGCTCTTCGGAGCCCAGCAGGCGCAGGATGTCCTGTGGATCGGCGGGGCCGTCCACTACGCTTTCGCCCTTGTTGACCACCTGGCCTTCGTGCACCAGGATGTTCTTTTCCTTGGGCACGAGTTCTTCCCACACTGCACCATCAGGATCAGTGATCTGCAGGCGAATCTTGCCTTTGGTCTCTTTGCCGAACGACACGGTACCGGTCATCTCGGCCAGCACGCCCTTGTCTTTAGGCGAACGGGCTTCGAACAACTCGGCCACACGCGGCAGACCACCGGTAATGTCACGGGTTTTCTGGCCTTCGATGGGGATGCGGGCCAGCACTTCGCCAGGACCCACGTCCTGGCCGTCACGCACCTGAACCAGTGCGCCCACAGGGAAGCCAATGGTCACCGAGTGATCAGTACCGGGAATCTTGACTTCATTACCCGAAGCATCGATCAGTTTGACTTGCGGGCGGATCACCTTGGCAGAACCACGACGTTTCGGGTCAATCACCACCAGAGTGGAAAGACCGGTAACCTCATCCACCTGCTTGGCAACCGTGAGGCCTTCTTCAACATTCTCGAAATGCGCCTTGCCGGCGAACTCGGTAATGATGGGTCGGGTCAACGGATCCCAGTTGGCCAGAATAGCACCGGCCTTGATGGTTTGATCCGCCTTGACGGTCAGCACAGCGCCATACGGAACCTTGTGACGCTCGCGCTCACGGCCATGCTCGTCATGAATGACGATCTCACCGGAACGGGCAATAACGACCAGTTCTTTCTTGCTGTTGGTCACGTAGCGCATGGTGGCATTGAAGCCGATGCTGCCGTTGGACTTGGCTTCCACGCTGGACGCAATCGCCGCGCGTGAAGCTGCACCACCAATGTGGAAGGTACGCATGGTCAGCTGGGTACCCGGCTCACCGATGGACTGCGCAGCAATCACACCAACGGCTTCCCCGCCATTGATCAGGCCGCCACGGCCCAGATCGCGCCCGTAACACTTGGCGCAAATACCAAAGCGGGTCTCGCAGGTCAGTGCGGTACGAACCTTGACCTCATCCACACCTTGCGCTTCGAGCTCGTCGATCATGTCCTCATCCAGCATTTCGCCGGCTTTGGCCAGTACGGAACGGTTTTCAGGGTGCAACACGTCTTCAGCAGCGGTGCGCCCCAGAATACGGTCACGCAGGGATTCGATCACCTCGCCGCCTTCAACGATGGCGCGCATCAGTGAGCCGTCTTGTGTGCCGCAATCCTGCTCGGTTACCACCAGATCCTGGGTCACGTCCACCAGACGACGCGTCAGATACCCGGAGTTGGCTGTCTTCAACGCCGTATCCGCGAGGCCTTTACGGGCGCCGTGGGTGGAGATGAAGTACTGCAACACATTCAAACCTTCCCGGAAGTTGGCGGTAATGGGCGTCTCAATGATGGAGCCATCAGGCTTGGCCATCAAGCCGCGCATACCCGCCAACTGGCGAATCTGGGCTGCCGAACCGCGGGCACCGGAGTCAGCCATCATGTAGATGGAGTTGAAGGATTCCTGATCCACTTCCTTGCCGTGGCGATCAATGGTCCGCTCTTTGGCCAGCTGGGCCATCATGACCTTGGAGACTTCGTCACCGGCCTTGCCCCAGATATCCACCACCTTGTTGTAGCGCTCGCCTGCAGTCACCAGACCGGAGGTGTACTGCTGACCGATTTCCTTCACTTCCTTCTCGGCGCGGTCGATGATGCCCTGCTTTTCTTTCGGCACCAGCATGTCGTCGATACAGATCGAAATACCGGCTTTGGTCGCCAGGCGGAAGCCGTATTGCAGCAGCTTGTCTGCAAACACCACGGTTTCTTTCAGGCCGCACTTGCGGAAGGACACGTTGATCAGCTTGGAGATTTCCTTCTTCTTCAACGCCTTGTTGATGTTGGAAAAAGGAAGACCTTTAGGCAGGATCTCGGACAGCAAGGCACGCCCGGCGGTGGTTTCCCACAGTTTGGTGGATGGCACCAACTCACCCGTCTCCTTGTTTTTCGTGTATTCGGTCAGACGCACGTTGATTCTGGCAGTCAGCTCGACTTCACCCGCATCAAACGCGCGTTGAACTTCTCCGGTGTCGGAGAAGATCAGGCCCTCGCCTTTGCCATTGATACGTTCACGGGTGGTGTAGTACAGACCCAGCACCACGTCCTGTGACGGCACGATCGAAGGCTCACCGTTCGCCGGGAACAGGATGTTGTTGGATGCCAGCATCAAGGTGCGTGCTTCCATCTGCGCTTCCACAGACAGCGGCACGTGAACAGCCATCTGGTCACCGTCGAAGTCGGCATTGAACGCAGCACAAACCAGCGGGTGCAACTGAATGGCTTTGCCTTCAATCAGGATAGGCTCGAACGCCTGAATGCCCAAACGGTGCAGCGTAGGCGCACGGTTCAGCATCACAGGGTGCTCTTTGATCACCTCTTCCAGAATGTCCCACACGACTGGCGTGCCGGATTCGACTTCCTTCTTGGCCGCCTTGATGGTCGTGGCAATGCCCATAGCTTCCAGGCGCGCAAAGATGAAAGGCTTGAAGAGTTCAAGCGCCATCAGCTTGGGCAAACCGCACTGATGCAGCTTGAGCGTTGGTCCCACCACAATCACGGAACGACCGGAATAATCCACGCGCTTGCCCAGCAAGTTCTGACGGAAACGGCCGCTCTTGCCCTTGATCATGTCTGCCAGAGACTTCAGGGCACGCTTGTTGGCGCCCGTCATGGCTTTGCCGCGACGACCGTTGTCAAGCAGTGAGTCGACCGCTTCTTGCAGCATGCGCTTTTCGTTGCGCGCAATGATTTCGGGCGCTTTCAACTCCAGCAAACGGCGCAGACGGCTGTTGCGATTGATGACGCGGCGATACAGATCATTCAGATCAGACGTGGCAAACCGGCCACCATCCAGTGGCACCAGCGGACGCAGGTCCGGTGGCAACACGGGCAGCACATCGAGCACCATCCACTCCGGCTTGATGCCGGATTTCTTGAAAGCCTCAAGCAGCTTCAGACGCTTGGTGTTTTTCTTGATTTTGAGCTCGGAGCCGCTCGGGTCATTGCGCAGCTTCTCGATAGAGCCGTCTATATCAATGCTTTGCAGAAGATCCTTGATACCCTCTGCGCCCATCTTGGCCTGGAACTCGTCACCGAACTCCTTGAATTTGGCGTCATAGTCATCCTCAGTCATGATGCTGAACTTCTTCAGCGGGGTCATGCCAGGGTCGGTCACCACATAAGCTTCGAAATACAGCACGCGTTCAATATCGCGCAATGTCATGTCCAGCACCAGGCCCAAACGGCTTGGCAGGGACTTCAGGAACCAGATGTGGGCGCAAGGCGCAGCCAGATCAATGTGGCCCATACGCTCACGGCGCACTTTGGTCTGGGTGACTTCAACGCCGCACTTCTCGCAGATCACGCCGCGGTGCTTGAGACGCTTGTATTTGCCGCACAGACATTCGTAATCCTTGATAGGACCAAAAATCTTCGCACAAAACAGGCCGTCCCGCTCGGGCTTGAACGTACGGTAATTGATGGTTTCAGGCTTCTTGACCTCGCCGAAAGACCAAGAACGGATCTTTTCGGGAGAAGCCATGCCGATCCTGATGGCATCAAAATGCTCATCTGGCGTGAACTGTTTGAACAGGTCGAGTAGTGATTTCATTTGACTCTTTCCTTATCAATTAAGAACGTTCGAGTTCAATGTCGATGCCCAAGGAGCGGATTTCCTTGACCAGCACGTTGAACGATTCCGGCATGCCGGCCTCAATGGAATGCTCGCCCTTGACAATGCTCTCGTACACCTTGGTACGCCCCTGAACGTCGTCTGACTTGACTGTGAGCATTTCCTGCAGCGTGTAGGCTGCCCCATACGCTTCGAGTGCCCAGACCTCCATCTCGCCGAAGCGCTGACCACCAAACTGGGCCTTGCCGCCCAATGGCTGCTGGGTGACCAGGCTGTAAGGACCCGTCGAGCGGGCGTGCATCTTGTCGTCCACCAAATGGTGCAGCTTCAGTACGTGCATGTAACCCACGGTCGTCGGACGCTCAAACGCATCACCGCTGCGCCCATCGAACAAATTGGCTTGCGTGCGCGCGGCCGTCAGACCCTTGGCCTTGACGATGTCATCCGGGTAGGCCAGTTTGAGCATGGTACGAATTTCTTCTTCCGACGCACCGTCAAATACCGGAGTGGCAAACGTTGCCCCTTTTGACAGGTTGTCAGCCATTTCCAGAACTTCCGCGTCACTCAGCTTGGACAGGTCTTCCTTGCGACCAGACCCGTTGTACAGGTTCTCGAGGAACTTACGCAGATCGGCCAGCTTCGCCTCTGCCTGGAGCATGTCGCCAATGCGCTGACCGATGCCTTTGGCCGCCCACCCCAAGTGAACTTCCAGAACCTGACCCACGTTCATCCGCGAAGGAACGCCCAACGGATTCAAAACAATATCGCAAGGGGTGCCGTCAGCCATGTAAGGCATGTCTTCAACCGGAACGATCTTGGACACGACACCCTTGTTACCGTGACGACCGGCCATCTTGTCGCCAGGCTGCAGGCGACGCTTGACGGCTAGGTAGACCTTGACCATCTTCAGTACGCCAGCGGGCAGCTCATCACCTTGCGTCAGCTTCTTGCGCTTTTCTTCGAAAGCCAGATCGAAACTGTGACGGGTTTGCTCCAGGGAGTTTTTGATGCTCTCAAGCTGTGTGGCCACTTCGTCGTCAGCAGGACGAACGTCAAACCAGTGAAATTTCTCGATTGAGGCCAGATAAGCCTTGTCGATCTTCGTCCCCTTGGCGAGCTTCTGCGGACCACCATTGGCGACTTTTCCAGTCAGCAGCTTTTCAATGCGATCGAACGCATCCAGTTCCACGATGCGGAGCTGGTCATTCAGGTCAAGTCGGAAGCGTTTGAGCTCATCGTCAATGATTTGCTGGGCACGGCGGTCACGGGTGATGCCTTCACGGGTAAAGACCTGCACGTCAATAACGGTGCCCTGTGAGCCCTGATCAACACGCAAGGATGTGTCTTTCACATCGCTGGCCTTTTCACCAAAAATGGCGCGCAGCAGTTTCTCTTCAGGCGTCAGCGTGGTTTCGCCTTTGGGCGTTACTTTACCCACCAGCGTGTCGCCGGGCTGAACCTCGGCACCCACATAAATGATGCCTGAATCATCCAGACGATTGAGCTGCTGTTCGCTCAGGTTAGGAATGTCACGCGTGATTTCTTCTGCGCCCAACTTGGTATCACGCGCCATCACCACGAGTTCCTCGATGTGAATCGAGGTGTAGCGATCATCGGCAACAACACGTTCGCTGATCAGAATCGAATCTTCGAAGTTATAGCCATTCCATGGCATGAAGGCCACCAGCATATTCTGGCCAAGCGCCAGTTCGCCGATGTCTGTCGAAGCGCCGTCAGCAATTACATCGCCCTTGGCAAGCATGTCGCCCTTCTTGACGATAGGACGCTGATGGATGTTGGTGTTCTGGTTGGACCGCTGATACTTGATCAGGTTGTAGATATCCACGCCCACTTCGCCGGCTTGTGCCTCGGCATCGTTCACGCGAATCACCACACGGGTAGCATCAACGTAGTCAACGA
>JAABRC010000280.1 GCA_011391115.1 Candidatus Egaibacter danicus
AGAACCGTTTCATCGGCAGCGCTGATGTGCTGGCCGAGATTGCAGATGAGGCCGGGCTGAACCCCGACGCAGCCCGGACCTTTGTGACCGACCCCGATGCGCTGCGCGCCGTGTCACAGGCCGACGCCCAGGCACGCAGCATGGGCATCAACGGTGTGCCGTTTTTCATCTTCAACCAGAAGGTGGCGGTATCCGGCGCGCAAGACCCGGCCAGCCTGCTGGCCGCCATGCAGCAGGCGGTGACCCCCTAGCGTGCGGGCAGGGCCTCGCCCGCAGCAGGTATGCGTTCACTCATCCAGCGCGACAGGTCCAGCCACATCTGACGCATCTCGGCATCCAGCGGCGTGCGCCCGGCGTTGGACAACTCGATGGTGACCACCGGCACACCCTTGTGCACGCCACCGTAGTTGCCCAGAGAGCCCGGAAAGATGCCGACCTGATCGAGGTACAGCCGTCCCAGCCTGCTGGGTGGAACCGATGGGCCATCAAAATCCAGTACGCCATAAGGCGCGTGGATGCTGACGATCAGGTTGGGTTTGAAGCTGTCCATCTGCTCGTGCAGATAACGTGCCTCAGGCTCGGATAGCGGCGTCCGGCCAGGCCAGCGGCGCGGGTCTTTGCGGGTTCGCTTTTCCCAATAAACATTGGCATCACGAAGCCAGTTGGGTGTGGGGAAATTGCGGTTCAGGTCTACGCCATTGGCGTTGACCCGCTGGGGCGGACTAGCCATCAGGCCATCGGGGTTCAGCGCCGGGATGAAACGCCAGTGAACCGGGTTGGGCGTGTCGGACGGCGGCACGGTGGCCAGTTTGATCCAGTGAAACGCCATGGATGCCGATGACAGCTCGTCACCGTGAATACCGCCGACCACCAGAACCCGCAACCGGGCGTCATCCGGCTTGACGTCGCGCACCAGCAGCGGCCGCCCGCGAACCGACTTCACGCCGCTCGGTCGCAACTGCGCGAATTCACACAGCGTCCGATTGACGTTGGGCAACCGGATGGCAAATTCGTCACAAGACTTTATAGGCTGCGCGTGCGTTGCTGCGCACAGCAGGGCCAGCACGTGAGCAGTGGAACGGGAGAACTTCACCCATCCATTTTATGTGGTCAAAACGCGGCCAATTCAGTGAGGCTCCCGCTCTAGAAGCGTTCAGAGACCATCCCGGGGTCAGGGCACAATCAGCCCATGACCTCCCGCAAACATAACCTGGACGGCGTGGCCGTGGCCCTGTTACTGGGGTGCTGCCTGTTTTGGGGCTTTCAGCAGGTGCTGGTAAAAGCCACCATTGCCGAGGTTCCACCGGTTTTTCAGGCTGCCATCCGTTTTGCGGGTGCGACCGCGCTACTGTGGATCTGGTGCCGGGTGCGCGGCGTGGCATTGTTTGAAGCCGACGGTTCGCTGGGCGCTGGATTGCTCGCAGGCTCGCTGTTTGCCACCGAATTTGCCCTGCTGTATATCGGGCTGCAGTTTTCAACCGCCTCGCGCCTGACCGTGTTTCTCTATACCGCGCCCTTCTGGGTGGCCATCCTGTTGCCGTTGGTCATCAAGTCCGAACACCTGCGGCCCACGCAGTGGCTGGGTCTGGCGCTGGCGTTCTGCGCCGTATTGTTTGCCCTGCGGGAAGGGTTCAGCGCGACCAGTCAGCCCGAACAATGGAAAGGCGACCTGCTGGCGCTGGGTGCAGGCATGTTCTGGGGGCTGACCACACTGGTTATTCGCGGCACGCGGCTCTCCAGCGTGTCGCCCGAGAAGCTGCTGTTCTACCAGGTGGCGGTGAGCATGGTCACGCTGCCCGTCCTGTCATTGATGCTGCATGAGCAGTGGGTTTTTGAATTCAGTGCCTTTGCCGCCACGTCCCTTTTGTTGCAAACCGTGCTGGGTGCTTTCATCAGCTACCTGGCGTGGATGTGGATGCTGGGGCGTTACCCGGCCACCAAGATTTCGGTTTTTGTGTTTCTCACACCCGTGTTTGCGCTGCTATTTGGCACGCTGTGGCTGAAGGAATCCGTCTCCGGCGGTTTGCTGGTCTCCATCGCCCTGGTCGCAGTGGGCATTGTGCTCGTGAACAGGCAGCCCAAAGTCTGATCATCTTCACTCGATCAATTCAATTCGATCGCCTCCGGTACTTTCAAGTCTCAGCAGAAACTAGATCACACCTGCCTGTTTGAGCGAGGCAACTTCCTGTGAACCCAGCCCCAGCTCGGCCAGCACCTCATGGGTGTGTTCACCCAGTGCGGGTGACGCCCGTCGCAAAACCGGGGGCGTGGCCGCTAACCGCAACGGGCTGGCCACACTTGCTATTGATTCAATAGCTGTCTGCGCAACAACAGCGGGAGCCAGGGGCTGTTTGATGGCCAATCCACGGGCTTGCACCTGCGCGTCGGCAAAGGCCTGACCAATGTCGTTGATGGGGCCACAGGGCACTGCCTTGTCTTCCAGCAGCGCAATCCACTGCGCCGTGGTGCGGGTGCGGGTGACGGCCTCCATCGCCGGGATCAGCACATCGCGGTGTTTCACACGCAGGGTGTTGCTGGCAAAGCGGGCGTCAGCCGCCCACTCCGGATGCCCCACTGCCTGACAGAAGCGCGCAAACTGACCGTCGTTGCCGATGGCCAGCAGCATGGCGCCGTCCTGGGTGGGGAAGTCCTGATACGGCGCCAGACTCGGGTGGCTGTTGCCCTGACGCTTGGGCACATTGCCAGAGTTCAAAAACCCCGCCGCCTGATTCGCCAGAATCGCCATGCCCACATCCAGCAGGGCCATGTCGATGTGCTGGCCTTCACCGGTGCAGTGGCGCACCTCAATGGCCGCGAGGATGGCGCTGGCCGCATACACCCCGGTGAACAGGTCGGTCAGCGCCACACCCACACGAAGCGGGCCGCCGCCGGGCACATCGTCTGCACGGCCGGTGATGCTCATCATGCCGGTCATGGCCTGAATCATCAGGTCATAACCCGCGCGCTCGGCATACGGTCCGTCCTGCCCAAAACCGGTGACCGAGCAATAGATCAGGCGCGGGTTCAGGGCCTTCAGGCTGGCATAGTCCAGCCCGTATTGCGCCAGACCGCCCACCTTGAAGTTCTCCACCAGAATGTCACTGCCCACAGCCATCTGGCGAATCAGCGCCTGACCTTCGGGCTGGGCCATATCGATGGTGATGGAGCGTTTGTTGCGATTGCAGGCGGTGAAGTAGGCGGCCTGGGTGGTGTCATTGCCCTGCGCGTCTTTAAGGAACGGCGGACCCCAATGACGCGTGTCGTCACCGGCTCCGGGCCGCTCGACCTTGATCACGTCGGCACCCAGATCAGCCAGCATCTGGGTGCACCACGGTCCTGCCAGCACACGGGACAAGTCAAGCACTTTGAGGTGCGCCAGTGCACCATCGCCTTTCGTATCCATATCAGTTCGCAAAGGCGGCGATACCAGTCTGCGCACGACCCAAAATCAGCGCGTGGATGTCATGCGTACCTTCGTAGGTGTTGACCACTTCCAGGTTCACCAGATGGCGGGCCACGCCGAACTCGTCGCTGATGCCGTTGCCGCCCATCATGTCGCGTGCCAGACGGGCAATGTCGAGCGACTTGCCGCATGAGTTGCGCTTGAGGATGGAGGTCAGCTCGACCGAGGCTGTGCCCTCATCTTTCATGCGGCCCAAACGCAGGCAGCCTTGTAAGCCAAGTGCAATTTCAGTCTGCATGTCGGCCAGCTTCTTTTGAATCAACTGGT
>JAABRC010000281.1 GCA_011391115.1 Candidatus Egaibacter danicus
CCGCGGGTGGTCGGTGCGGGCGCCATTCGTGCAGCGTTTGACGCTATTTTTGGCCACGAGGGCTCTATCCACGTCCAGCCCGAGGCTATCCGGCGCATTGATTCGGTCGCCAGTGCCGTGCACAGCGTGCTGGAGCGCATTGACGTGATGACCAGCGAAGGGCCGGTGCACGCCTTTGTCCTGGCCACCAACGTGTACCACCGCACTCCCCAGGGGTGGCGACTGGTTGCGCACCACGCCAGCCCCGGTACGCAGGATGAAGTGCAGGAGATCAACCAGGCACCCCAAATCCTGCATTGAATCAAATGTGCCACCAGCCCTCGTGTTTACAATGAATGTCGCTATGAATTATGTAGCGCCTCGATGGTTGCCTGGTGGCAACCTCCAGACCATCTGGCCGGCTCTGTATGCCCGCCGGGTGGTCGACGAACTTCCCCTGTACCGGCGCGAGCGCTGGACCACGCCCGATACCGACTTCATTGACGTTGACTGGTTGGTTGATGGTGCCCACACGCTTGTCACTGCGTGTACTGCGCTGCCCCCCGAGGGGGCTGGCCTTGATAGGGGCGGCCCGGCGCGGCGGCTGGACGTGCAACCCACGCCAGCAACCAACGCGCGGGCCTTGCTGGTGCTGTTTCACGGACTGGAGGGCTCCTCCGGGAGCCACTACGCGCAGGCCTTCGCCGATTTTGCGCGCCAGCAGGGCATGGCCTTTGCAGTGCCGCACTTTCGTGGCTGCAGTGGAGAGCTCAATCTTGGGCCCAGGGCTTACCACTCCGGGGACCATGCCGAGATTGGCTGGGTGTTGCAGCGGTTGCGCGAGCTGCATGCGGGCCCCATCGTGGCGGTTGGCGTCTCACTGGGTGGTAACGCGCTGCTGCGCTGGGCGCAGGAAATGGGCGCGTCGGCCCAGAGCGTGGTCTCGGCGGTGGCGGCCATCAGTTCTCCTATCGATCTCGCCGCGGGTGGCCGTGCCATTGGGCGGGGGTTCAACCGGCTGGTGTACACCCGCATGTTCCTCAATACCATGAGGCCCAAGGCCTTGCGAAAGCTGGAGCAGCACCCTGGGCTATTTGATCGCGAGGCCATGCTCCAGGCCAAAGACCTGTACGACTTTGACAATGTGTTCACCGCACCGGTGCATGGATTCAAAAACACCGAGGACTACTGGTTGCGCGCGTCGGCCAAGCCCCATTTGCGGCAAGTCAAGATTCCAGCCCTGGTTGTCAACGCGCGCAATGACCCGTTTGTCCCGGCCTGGTGTTTGCCGACACAGAACGACGTGGGCTCCCACGTTACTTTATGGCAACCGGCCCACGGTGGACATGTCGGATTCGCGCAGGGCCGGTTTCCCGGCCATGTCCGGCCATTGCCAGAAGTGGTGGGCGGATGGCTACAGCAACATGCAGGCAGCACGGCGGGCCCACGCCATGGATGACATCGTCAAGCAAGCCATGGCCAAATGGCCCAACGTGCCTGACTGCTTTGGGTGGCTGGGACTCGACGCCCGGGGCAATTGGTATATGCGCGACGACCGTGTCCAGGCCCTGGGCGCGTTCAGCAACGGGCCGCACGCTGCCAAAGGCTCCTTGTTGCTGCACGACAAGCTCATCGCATTCATCCAGCGGAACTACATGGCGGACGACCAGGGGCGTTGGTTTTTTCAGAACGGGCCGCAACGGGTGTTTGTCGAATTGGCCGCGACACCCTGGATCTGGCGCGTTCAGGCGGACTTTTCGCTGCGCACCCATACCGACCTGGCCACCCAATGCACCGCGTGCCTGATGGATGAACACGGCTGGCTCTATCTGGAGTCCCCGCTCGGGTTTGGACTGGTACACACCCAAGACGTTGCACTAGCGGCGCAGGCGGTCGAGGACGGTTTGTGGACCGTGCAACCCGTGTTGCGGGGGGATCTGCCGTTACGCTACGGCTATGTTGTGAGCCCGGCACGGAGCCACGAATTACTATAATTAATGTAGCACTATGTCTATATTCTACGAGGGCTAGCGCTGTATTTTGCCAAATGCTTTTTGGGGGAGACGAAAAAAAGCCGGCGCAAATGGCCGGCTAGTGACGGGAATTATGTGGCCAACTACTTGGCTGGCGCGCCAGGCTTTACGGGTTCTGCAAACTTGGCACCGCTCGCATTGGCCAAGTGAACGACTGCCCGGGCGATTTCAAAGTCATCAAAATCCCCTCCACCTTGTGCACCCATGGCATTTTTGCCCTTCAGAGCCGCATTCAGCAGCGCGTCAAATCCAGTCTTGATGCGCGGGCCCCACGCAGCCACATCGCCAATTTTGGGTGCGCCAGCCGCACCCGAGGTGTGGCATGCAGTGCACTGCGCACCGAACACCTGTTCACCGGTTTTCATGGCCCGGTTGGCGTCACGAATCTCCACCGCGCCGACTTTTTGAATACGGGACGCCACAGCTTGCTCCAGATCAACTGAACCGGCCTGGGGTTTGTTGGCCGATGTCACAAAGTAAACCAGGCCAATGATCACGAAAATGGGTACCACGAAGGAAAACAAGACGGCCAGCAACAATTGCTTGGGAGTTTTGATGGGGCCGGTGTGGGCCTCGTCGTGAACAGTGGCTTTGCTGTTGTTGCTCATGGGGTCCTCAAGTGGTGTCAGGGCGGGCGCGGAAAGAACGGGCGATTATAGCGGTCGGGGGGCCGGGGAGGCGTGCCTGGGGTTGGCCCGCCTGCCCGGGATTCGAGCGGAAAACGTCCTCCGCAACTGCTTGTGAGCTCGTTGACATGTGTCAAATTAGGGGTAAGGCTAGTGACTACAATGGCCACCGCGTCCCCGATTGTGAGGGGTGTACCAATCACTTTGGCGCGACTGTGCTCACTTTGACTTCCCATTTCGTTTCATGCTGAGCGCACACGGTTTGACCTGCGTGCGCGGTGAACGCCGACTGTTTGCCAAACTGGACCTCGCCGTGGACACGGGCGAGTGGTTGCACGTGCGTGGGGAAAACGGTGCTGGCAAAACCAGTTTGCTCAGGCTTTTGGCGGGTCTCTCGCAACCCGCTGAAGGGGAGATCCGCTGGTGCGGGCAGCCCATTCAGCACGCGGACTCGCCCTATCGGCAAAACCTGCTGTTTTTTGGCCACCACGGCGCCTTGAAAGAAGACCTCACCGCGCTCGAAAACCTGTCATTCGCTGCCGCGATGGACGGCGCAGAACTGCTGGAGACCAATGCGTTGGTGGCCCTTTACCGCTTTGGCCTCAAAGGTCGTGAGGAATTGCCGGTGCGCGTACTGTCGGCGGGGCAGAAGCGGCGCGTCATGCTGGCCAGATTGGCCACTCGCCGCGCCAAGCTCTGGGTGCTGGACGAGCCTTTTACCGCACTGGATGTCAAAGCCGTCGATTTGTTGTCCATGTTGATCCAGGAGCACATTGCCGGCGGCGGTATGGCCGTGCTCACCAGCCACCAGACCATGCCGATTCCTGGCGGACGGGTGATACAACTATGAACGCCATGTGGGCCATCGTGCGGCGCGACCTGCTGATGGTGATGCGGAGAAAGAGCGAAGTTTTGACCGCACTGTTCTTCTTTGTCATTGTCAGCAGCCTTTTTCCGCTGGGCATAGGGCCGGAGCCAGCGTTATTGCGCAAGATTGCCCCGGGCGTGTTGTGGGTCGGCGCATTGCTGGCCACCATGTTGGGCTTGCAACGCATGTTTGCGGCCGACCATGCAGACGGTACGCTGGAGC
>JAABRC010000282.1 GCA_011391115.1 Candidatus Egaibacter danicus
CGGTAAAACCTACCTGTGTTCTGAAGCCGCACAGACAATAGTTGACGCCACCCGTCGCGGCGGTCCAACAACGCAGGGTTTGCATGAACGAAGGAAGCGCCTTGGCCGCAGGGAGACCGAGGTGCTCAGACTGTTGGCACAAGGAAAAACTTCGCCGCAAATAGGCGAGGATTTGCACATAGCCACCAGCACGGTCGACGTGCATCGCCGCAACATCATGCAAAAGCTTGAGCTGCACAGTGTGGCTGAACTGACCAAGTACGCTGTCCGGGCAGGGCTGACCGACGTATAACCAGCCCTCAAGCGGCTCAGTTGGCCAATAGCTGAGCGGAACTACTCTATTCAGGGTATGTTTTTTTTCCCACGCCCCACTATGCTTAACAAAAAAGCATAGCGTGGTGCCACGCATCAGTTGCAGGCCCCAGCAGGGCGAAGAATTGGACGATCGAGGTCAATCAGGGAGGATGTGGTCATGAAAGCCGTCAGCAAGACAACCGTGTGGGCACAAGACCCCGCAAGCAAGGAGTAGCCAGATTGTCTGCCTCCGCACTTCAGGCCCCAGCGGCCTATCGATTTCTTGCGGCTACCCTGGATGCCATGGGGATGGGCGTGGAGATCTGGGATGAGCGGGATCGACTGGTCTTCTACAATAACAGGGTCAATGCGCTTCAAGTCGGCTTTCGCAAGCCGGAACATATCGGTCGGACATTTGTGAGCCTGACTCGGGACGAAATGCAGCACAATCTGATCATCGCTGCCATAGGGCGTGAAGATGCGTGGCTGTCGGAACGTCTGGCTAAACGGGGGCTCCGGCAGGAGCCCATGGTGCAGGAATTGCCCGGCAATCAGTGGGTCAACATCTATGAGACCCGTACACCTGATGGCTACCTGGTGGCCGCGAGCGTTAACGTAACCGAACTGATGCGCAAAGGCAGGGCGCTTGAGGTTAGCAATCACCAGCTCGCCCGTCAATCAGTGACCGATGTGCTGACCGGGCTCGCCAACCGCAGGCGCTTCGAAGAGGTATTGGTGACCGAGTGGCAGCGGGCAGCCCGCAACAGCACGCCCATTGGCTTCCTGATGGTGGATATTGATCACTTCAAAAGATACAACGACTATTACGGCCATCTTGCGGGTGACGGTTGCCTTCGCCGGGTAGCCGATGTTCTGGGCGCGTGTATCCGCCGGTCAGGCGAATTGGTGGCGCGCTACGGCGGGGAAGAGTTTGTCATGCTGCTTCCCGGCTCGGATTTGTCCAAAGCCTGTGAGACGGCACAAAATTGCCTGGACCGGATTCGGGAAGCTGCGGTGCCGCATGCCGCGTCACCCACCGCACCGACTTTGACGCTCAGCATTGGTGTAGCCTGCCTGTATCCCGATTCGGCAAGGGACGCGATCACCATGATCAACGCCGCCGACGCTGCGATGTATCGCGCCAAGTCCAATGGGAGGGCCCAATACATGCTGGCTGACCAAAACGACTGGGAAATTGACGACGACACACCGCGGACGCAGGCCGGTGAGTTGATGTAACGCTTACAGGACACGCCGCCTCACTCGGGCTCCGCCTTGCATCAATGCGCTTTGTCCCAATTGGGGCCAACACCCACTTCGGCCAACAAGGGAACCTTGAGGTGCGCTACACCTGCCATCAGGCGGGGGATTTCGTGCCTTACCCATTTCACTTCCGAGTCCGGCACTTCAAACACCAGTTCGTCGTGCACCTGCATAGTCTCAATCTACCAATGGCGAGGTCGGCAACCCTCGCAAATCAACTCGCGATCTGACGCCCAACTTGGCAAGTACTTTGGAGGCATGGTGCTCGATTGTTCGTACAGAGCGGTTAAGACGGTTCGATATATCCGCATTGCTCATGCCACTGGCAAGGAGCTCATAAATCTGCAGTTCACGGGCTGTCAACCCCGAGTCATTGTCCCTCGCGGCCGCGTACGGGCCACGCTTGATGCCACGAACCCCCTGCGTGCGGGCCTGTGCACGCGTCAGGTCAAGCGCCAGGTGAGCACCTTGCTGGGCAAACAGGTCCGCGGCCTGCTGCAAATGTGCACCACCGCATCGCATCAGGCACACGGCCTGCTCGAAACGCCCGCCCAGCAATTCCCACTGGCTGGCCGCTTCAAACACATGGCCATCCATTTCCAACTGGTAAATGGCTGCGACCGGGCTCCCTGCCTGCAAGTTGAGCCCCAATCGATGGCCCCACACCATCAGTTGCCCGGTCAACCAGGGATCGTCAGCCTTGCATCCATGCGCCCATCCCTGCTCCACAACGCTGCGGGCCATTTCCATTTGACCCCGCAACCAGTAGCCCTCGGCGAGTGCGCGGCAGGTGGGCAAAATCAATTGAGCCTCCCCGACTGCGAGGCTGGTGGACAGGCAGTCTTCCAGCAGGGTCATGGCATCTGCTTCGCCGCTGCGGCTACGGGCAATACCCAGTGCCAGACTGGGCGGCCAGCGCATGACGGCTGTTTGCGCCGGAACGGCCAGCGCCTCCATTGCCAGTTCCTGGGCTTGAGCAAACTGCCCGCGCTCAGCCGCCAGTTGTGCATACAGCCCCATCAGGTAGTAGGTCCATGAATCCAGGTCATGCTCACGATCAAAATTGAGGCCCTCCTGGCAAAACCGCTCGGCCTCCGCAAAACGACATTGCAGGATCATGGATGAACTCAAATTCGTGTAGGCCCGTGCAGCCTGCTCGTGAAAGCCACCCGCCAACGCGCGCTCCAGGCTTTCCTCCAGCAAGGCTTCACCGCCGGCTTGCCCCGACATCAGCAGCGTACTGCCGAGGTTGTTCAAAGAATGAATCCGGGCTTCAGTGGCCTCCATGTCAATTGCCATTTGCAATGCGCGTTTGCCCCATGTCAAGGCGGGCTCGTAATTCGACGTCAGCATGTACATCTGTGAACGCACGCTGTAAGCCATCGCCAGTTCGGCTGTCGGATCAATACTCTCCAGCACTTCAATCGCCTGGGCTGCCAAAGCGTCAGCCTGCTCTTTTTCGCCGCGATACCAATATAGACGCGACAACCAGCGCAAATTCAGACCCTCACGCTCTTTGTTGCCCAACCGCCGCCATAAGTCAACCGCCCGTTCGCGGGCGGCCAGAACTTCATCGTTGATGGTCAAAGATATTCCAGCTTCGTAGGACCACTTTTCGTTGAGTTCAGCCTGCAGCTGCAATGAGGCATATTGCGCATGCGAAAGCGCTACACCATAGTGCGCAGCCGCCTCCCGATGGGCGCCCAGGCGGGCCGCATCTGCACCTGCCAGCGGTGCAAACTGGAGCACCTTGTCCACCTGCCCCGCCTGAGCCGCGTGGTAGACCAAACGCGCCCTGGTTACGCCGGGGTCGTTCAGCAAAGCCTGCAAAGCGTCGGCGTGCAATTTGCGTCGTCGCTGGGGCAGAAGCATCTCATGAACTGCCAGACGTGCCAGTTCATGGCGGAAACGGACGGTATCCCCATGGATCTGCAAAACACCGACCTTGACGCATTCGTCAATAGCATCGTCAATGTTCATTCCAGCGCCGTCTGGTCCGTGCCTCACGAGGGCCAGTTCGACATGTCCTGGCGTCACGCTAACCCTTTCACACAACAGCACTGACGAAACGGATAGATGCCGCAGCCGGGCCATTACCGCGTCTTGAACATTGCGTGGCACATCCTGGCCTGCCGAAGCCAGGACCTCGGTGACAAAGAACGG
>JAABRC010000283.1 GCA_011391115.1 Candidatus Egaibacter danicus
CCGGCCCGGCCGCTATATGGCGGTTTAGCCTCTCACCGCAGCTTCACCCCGCACTCACTCCGTCTTTGCCCCGTCGTTAAACCACTTCCCGATTACCGCGCGCTCGGCGTCGGTGATCTGTGTGGCGTTGTTCATGGGCATGATTTTGGTCACCACCACCTGCTGATAGACCGCCAGCGCGTGCTGCTTCACCAGCGCGGGCGAATCCAGCCGCACGTTCTTCATCTGTACCTCGGCACCGTGACACAGGTAGCATCGCTGCTCCAGTATTTTTTGCACATTTTTGTAGCCATTTTGGCCATCAGACCCCGTGGAATCTGCGCTACCAGCTACTGAATTTGTAGCAATCCCGGCAACTGGCGCTGGCTGTGGTGCCGGCTTCAGCCACACAATCGCGCCCACAATGACCGCCACGCCAACCGCAGCGTACGGCCAGGGATGGCCATTTCGGCCCAACTTGAAGCCATGTCGCATCACGAAAAACTGGCGGATCAGCGCACCGGCCAGCATCATCAAGATCAGTACCACCCAGTTGTACTGGTTCGTGTAGGTGAAGCTGTAGTGGTTGCTCAACATGGCAAACAACACCGGCAGTGTGAAATAGGTGTTGTGCACGCTGCGCTGCTTGGCGCGCTGGCCATGGATGGGATCAACCGGGCGCCCTTCGCGCAAATCCTTGACCGTGGTTCGCTGCCCGGGAATGATCCAGAAGAACACATTGGCGCTCATGGCAGTGGCAATCATGGCGCCCACCAGCAAAAAAGCCGCACGCCCGGCAAACCAGTGACAGGCCAGCCACGAAGCACCACACACCACCAGGAAAATGAGCGCGCCCACGATGGCGTCACCATTCTTGCGTTTGCCGAAAATCTGGCAGATCAGGTCATAGATCATCCAGAACACCACCAGGAACGACACCGCCACGCCAATGGCCGCACCGCTAGACCAGTTCATTAATGACTTGTCAATGAGGTAGGTGCTTGCACTCCACAGGTAGGAAACGGTGAACAGCGAAAAACCCGTCAGCCAGGTGCTGTAGCTCTCCCAGTAAAACCAGTGCAGGTGATCGGGCACTTTCTCGGGCGCCACCGCGTATTTTTGGGGGTTATAAAAACCACCGCCGTGTACCGCCCACAGTTCGCCACCGACGCCTTTTTTCTGCAAGTCTTCGGACTCGGGTTTGACCAGACTGCTGTCAAGAAAGACGAAGTAAAATGAGGAACCGATCCAGGCGATGGCGGTGATGACGTGGACCCAGCGCAGCAGCAGGTTGGCCCAGTCGAGGTAATAACTTTCCATGTTTCTCAACCTTTGTGGTGAAGCGCAGCCACACCAGGAGACTTCAAGCTGCTCACCACTGCGGGCGCTGTAAGCAGTTTCTGTGTCGCGAACAAGGGCTTCTTGATAAAGGCAAGGAAGGCCCGGCTCCGCTGCGACATGGAGATCAAAGTGTATACACTTTTTGACGCGAGTTGAATACGCATGCGGAGGATTTCTCCTAGTAAAAACCCTAGCCTCTGCGTTGCAATAACTGTGCCGCTACTGCCACGGCAATGACTTCCGGCTCTTTGCCCGTGATGCCTGCCACACCAATCGGGCAGGTCACCTTCGCCAGTTCCGGAGCGGAAAAACCGCGCCCGGCCAGTCGGTGTCGAAAAGTCGCCCATTTGGTCTTGCTGCCAATCAGCCCGATGTAGGGCAAATCGCCCCGCAAGCGTTGGCGCGTCAGACAGGCCGCCACCACATCCAGGTCTTCCGCATGGCTGAAACTCATGATCAGCACGCTGCTTCGTGGTGGAAGATCGCTCACAGCCCTGTAGACAGGGTCCGAATGCTCACACACCACGTTGCCGGGCAGGCTGGACGGGAAGATTTCGTCGCGGCTGTCCACCCACGTGACGGAAAACGGCAAAGTACCCAAAATGCCGATCAGTGCACGACCGACATGCCCACCGCCAAACAGGGCCACGGGCTGCAGTGCCTGCTCCCGTTGTGCAAACAGCCAGGCCCTTGCCCGCGCAATGTCCTCAGCGCGCATCAACTCGAAGTGCAAATGCACCACCCCACCGCAACATTGGCCCAGGCTTGGGCCCAGGGCAAAGCGCAAAACCGCCTCCCCTGTGGCGCCTTTCAGACGTTCGCGGGCCAAATCGATCGCCTGGAATTCCACATGTCCGCCACCGATGGTTCCCATCACACTGTTGCGAAAAACCGCCATCCAGGCGCCCGGCTCCCGGGGAACTGAGCCCTGGATGGAGTCCACTCTCACCCAGACAGCCGTTTCCTGCTGGAGTTGATTCAGAAATTCATCCGTCTGGTTCACTTTTTGTTACCTTGTGACATGCGACCGGTGATCGCTTGTGGTGCAACTCTGGCACAGTTCATCTCATAACCGTGTGAAACTCCTCAGGAGACAACCCATGAAACTCATCACGAACAACAGAATCAGCCTGATCATCGCAGCAGCTATCGCTGGTGCGATTCTGGCGGCCTGCCAGACCGCACCTCCTCCTCCCCCACCTGCAGCACCTGCTCCTGCACCCGTTGCCATGCCCAAGCCAGCACCTGCACCTCCCGCACCGGTCGCTGTCGCGCCAGTTGCCCCGCTGGGCGCTACGTCTGGCGCCGGCACCCCACGCGACTACCGCCGTGACGCCGCAGGCCATTTGTATCGACAAAATGGCAACCGTATCTTCAAAGGCAAGATGCCCCCACTCCTTTATGCGGTGGGTGTGCTGAATGTGGAAATCGACAGTCGAGGCAATGTCGTATCAACCAACTGGATGCGGGCGCCTTCCCATGCTCCTGAAGTCATGGCCGAGATTCTTCGCACCGTTCGCGCAGCTGCGCCTTACCCGGCTCCCGTTCGCATGGGCCGCGTCACTTATACCGACACGTGGTTGTGGGAAAAAAGCGGACGCTTCCAGCTGGATACCCTGACCGAAGGTCAACTTTAGGAATTCGGCGGCTCTGACCCCTGGCACAGGGAACATCACGAGCCCCGATAGGTTGAGTAGCTCCAGGGGCTGACCAGCAGCGGCACATGGTAGTGCTGGTCAGTATGGGCGACGCCAAAGTCCAGACTAACCCTGTTCAGGAAGTTGGGCTCGGGCAGCACCACGCCACGGTCCCTGAAATACCCCTGTACGTCAAAAACCAGCCGGTAGGTACCGGCACGAAGGCTGGCGTTGTCATACAGCAGCCCGTCCGGATTGCGGCCATCCTGGTTCAGGACAAAACGCTTGACCAGTGTGGCCGAGTCGCCGTGTGTGGTGTACAACGCCACGGCCATGCCCGCGGCGGGGCATCCATGCATGGTGTCCAGTACGTGTGTGCTCAAGCCCATATTGCGTCCTTGATTTGAATCCCCGACAACCCGCGCCCCCTGTATTGCAACAGGAATTTGATGCGCGGAGACTGAAAGTGTATACACTTTTTGCGTTTGACGCTATGATGCGGCTCATGGAAGCATCATCTACTGCGTTGATCGTTCAAGCCCTCACCAAGGCCATTGTGGAGCACCGTCTCCAGCCCGGCAGCAAGCTGGCCGAGCAGAAACTCGCTGACCACTTTGGCGTGTCCCGGACGCTGGTTCGCCAGGCCCTGCTGCAGTTGTCCCAACACCAGCTGATCACGCTGGAGCCAGCTCGCGGCGCCTTTGTGGCCGCCCCTTCTGTGACCGAAGCCAGGCAGGTCTTTGCGGTACGCCGCATGCTGGAG
>JAABRC010000284.1 GCA_011391115.1 Candidatus Egaibacter danicus
GCCTCAAGCTCTCGGGCGGAGAAAGGCAGCGCGTGGCCATCGCCCGCACGCTGCTGAAAGACCCGCCGATCATGATTTTTGACGAGGCCACCAGCGCGCTGGACTCTGCCAACGAGCGGGCCATACAGGCCGAGCTGCAAAGCGTGGCGCAGAACAAGACGACTTTGGTCATTGCCCACAGGCTGTCCACCGTGGTCGATGCGCATGAAATCCTGGTGATGGATGGCGGGTACATCATTGAGCGCGGCGCTCATGCCGATTTGCTCGCCTTGAACGGGCGCTATGCGTCCATGTGGGCCCTGCAACAGTCGGGCGAATAACGGCGCATCTTGGGTGGCGCATTATGCATTTCGTGCATAATGCGCCCAATGGAAACCAAATGGCTCGAAGATTTCGTCTCCCTCGCTGAAACCCGTAGTTTCAGCCGTTCGGCGCAATTGCGCCACGTCACCCAGCCGGCCTTCTCGCGGCGCATTCAGTCGCTGGAGGCATGGGCGGGCACGGATCTGGTGGACCGCAGCAGTTATCCCACCCGGCTCACACCTGCTGGCGAGACGCTATACGACCAGTCGCTGGAAATGTTGCAGGCGTTGCAGAGCACACGTGCCATGCTTCGCGGCCATACATCCGCCGCGCAGGATGTGATTGAATTTGCAGTGCCCCACACGCTGGCGTTCACGTTTTTTCCGGCGTGGGTATCCAGCCTGCGCGAGAAATTCGGACCCATCAAGAGCCGCCTGATTGCACTCAACGTGCATGACGCCGTGTTGCGTCTGGTAGAGGGCAGTTGTGACCTGCTCATTGCCTACCACCACAGCTCACAGCCCTTCCAGCTGGATCCCGAACGGTATGAAATGGTGAGCCTGGGTGAGGAGGTTATAGCCCCGTACGTGAAGCCTGATGCCGATGGCGCGCCAATGTTCATCCTGCCCGGACGCCCTGGCAATCTGTTGCCTTACCTGGGCTATGCGCCAGGAGCCTATCTGGGCCAGATGGTGGACCTGATCCTCAAGGAATCTGCCACGGCCATTCATTTTGACCGCGTGTATGAAACCGATATGGCCGAGGGCCTGAAAGCCATGGCGCTGGAAGGGCATGGCATTGCGTTCCTGCCCTTCAGCGCGGTCAAGAAAGAGTTGCGCGCACGAAAACTGGTCAGTGCATTGCCCCCTGACATGAGTGGTCTGCAGATCACCATGGATGTGCGGGCCTACCGTGAACGACCTGTCAGCAGTGACAGCAGTCGAAGCTCGGCTCGTGGACAACGGGTGGCCGTGCAGTCCCCCAAAAGCAAGACACAGGCTGCCAAAGGTACGGCCCAGGCCCTGTGGGATTACCTGCTGACCCAGTCAGTCGAAAAAACCTGATCTGTCCGTATTTGGAGCCTGCGCTTTTGGGACAATGTCGCCATGACCGCAACCCGAAATTCCCAGGCTTTACAACAGCTCACCATCACCCGCCCGGACGACTGGCACCTGCATGTGCGCGATGGTGACGCGCTCAAAACTGTCGTGCCCCACACGGCAGCGCAGTTTGGCCGAGCCATCATCATGCCCAACCTGAAGCCGCCGGTGACCACGGCGGCGCAGGCGCTCGCCTATGCCGACCGCATCCGTGCGGCAGTGCCAGAAGGCGTTAAGTTCGATCCTTTGATGACGCTGTACCTTACCGACAACCTGCCGGCGGACGAAATCCGCCGGGCCAAAGATGCCGGTGTTGTTGCCGTCAAGCTGTATCCGGCAGGCGCCACCACCAACAGCGATGCGGGTGTGACCGACCTGCGCAAGACATATAAAACACTGGAGGCCATGCAGCGCGAAGGCTTGCCGCTCCTGGTGCATGGTGAAGTGACCTCACCCGACATTGACCTGTTTGACCGGGAGGCCGTATTCATCGACACCCAATTGATTCCCCTGCGGCGTGATTTCCCGGAACTGAAAATTGTTTTTGAACACATCACCACGCGTGAAGCGGCGCACTATGTTCAGGCGGCAGACCGCTTCACCGCAGCCACCATCACGGCGCACCACCTGCTGTACAACCGCAACGCCATTTTCACCGGCGGCATCCGGCCGCATTACTACTGTCTACCGGTTCTGAAGCGGGAAACCCACCGTCTGGCGCTGGTGGAGGCTGCGACCAGTGGCAGCGTGAACTTCTTCCTCGGCACCGACAGCGCACCGCATCCCGCCCACCTGAAAGAACATGCCACGGGTTGTGCCGGGTGTTACACCGCACATGCTGCAATGGAAATGTATGCTGAAGTTTTTGATGCAGCAGGTGCTATGGATAAATTGGAGGGATTTGCGAGTTTTTATGGCGCTGATTTTTATGGCTTGCCGCGCAATACCGGTCGCATCACTTTGAAGCGTGAATCGTGGACACCACCTGAGAGTTTTTCATTTGGAGATGCTGCGTTGAAACCCCTGCGCTCGGGCGAAGCATTGCTGTGGCGCCTGGCCTAGAAGGTATCAACTGGCTGGCCCCCTGGCTGGCTCCCTATCAGGAGTTGGGCCAGCGCATTGCCCATTTGACAGACGCAGGCCAGACGTGCGCGCAATCGCTGAACGCACAGAACGCTTGTCCCGTGGCATTTGTTCCGCAATCGGATTTGCCGGCAGGCGTGGCCTACGAAGAGTTCATCTTCAATACGGGCAAGGTTCCGACACGCGATGGTCTGCACGACTTCTTCAATGGTTTGTGCTGGATGCATTTTCCGCAAACCAAGCAGCGCCTGAACCAGTTGCAGGCAGCTCAAATTGCCCTGACCGGCATCCAGCCCGTGCGTGGACCTGCGCGCGACGCACTCACGGTATTTGACGAAAACGCCGCTTTCTTGCAGGCACCTGATGCATTGTGGGAGGCGTTGGTGGCCAAAGACTGGCGCGCCCTGTTTGTCACACTGCGTCCGCTTTGGGGCCAGGCTCACCTGGTGTTGTTTGGACACGCGCTGCTGGAGAAGCTGGTTTCCCCCAGAAAAGCGATCACAGCCCACGTGTATCGTGCGCAACCAGCTACCAATTCAATAGCAAATCTGGATGATTGGGTAGCGGCTGACTTGAGCGCCGAAAGGCTCTCCGGCAAACCTTTTGCGCATTTGCCGGTATTGGGGGTGCCACTCTGGTGTTCAGAGAACGAAGATCCGGCGTTCTACGAAGACACCACGGTATTTCGCGCCAATAACCGTAAATCTCATGTGTAAACCGCCATGCTGCCTTGATTTTTGGCCTGTTGGCCCTACCATTTGCGCCTGTGCCCCCTCAAGCCGGGGCTGTTTTAGAAGGAAACCATGAAACGTATTGTTCTGTTTGTCATGACCAACCTCGCTGTCGTGGTGGTCTTGGGCATCGTTGCCAACCTCCTTGGGGTCAACCGATATCTGACTGCAAACGGCCTTGATTTGGGTGCCCTGCTCGGTTTCGCGCTGGTCATGGGTTTTGGTGGTGCGATCATTTCTCTGCTGATCAGCAAGCCGGTTGCCAAGTGGAGCTCAGGCGTTCGCGTCATCAATGACGCACAAAACGCCGACGAAGCCTGGATCGTGGAAACTGTGCGCAAGTTCGCTGACAAGGCGGGCATTGGCATGCCGGAAGTGGGCATCTTCGAAGGCGCACCCAATGCGTTTGCCACGGGTGCATTCAAGAACTCGGCGCTGGTGGCGGTGTCCACCGGTTTGCTGCAGGGAATGACGCGTGAAGAAGTCGAGGCCGTCATCGGGC
>JAABRC010000285.1 GCA_011391115.1 Candidatus Egaibacter danicus
GACGATGCACCCGGGCATGTGCGTGGCGGTCACGGTGCTGATGATGCGGTTGGACACATCCGTCGCAGCCGCGGCGCAGATGATGTCGTAGCGCAGTAATCTGCCACTGCCGCATTTTCCCGGCGACACAGCAACGGGACTGATCACCCCGTTTGCTATGTATTTGATAGCTACTTACGCATATTCCACGTGGGCCAAGGCCCTGTTTTCCTTATAAAAAGAGCCGTTTCCAGCTCGTGATTGGCCTGCTGAGCACGGCGCTATCATGCAGTCATGCTGATCGAGACTCTGGGCGCCGCGCGTGACATGGGGCGCCTCAACGAAATAGCCGGTGTGCTGATTCGCCACGGCTTTGGCGACAGCGTGCGCCGCCTGGGCCTGGCCGACCGGCTGGAGCGGGCGGGTCACGCCCTCCGCTGGGACCACGCTGCCGATCTGGCGCGCATCGAGCCTCCCGTTCAGGTTCGCTTGGCGATGGAAGAGCTGGGCCCCACCTTTGTCAAGCTCGGGCAAATACTGGCGGGCCGTGCGGACCTGTTTGGCCCGGATTGGATTGCAGAATTCGAAAAACTGCACAGTCACGTGCCTGCCCTGGCCTTTGATGTGCTGCGCCCCCAGCTGCGTGAAGACCTGGGTGGCGAGCCTGAAGTCGTGTTCGCCCGCTTTGACGTGGAGCCATTGGCAGCGGCGTCCATCGCACAGGTGCATCGCGCGCAACTCAAGGATGGCACTGAAGTCATCGTCAAGATTCGCCGCCCCGGCATCACCGACGTGATTGAGGCCGACCTGCGTCTGCTGGGCCGCCTGGCCGCACTGGCCGAAGCCGAAATACCTGCGCTTAAACCCTATCGCCCACAACTGCTGGTGCGCGAGCTTGCCAAATCACTGCGCCGCGAGCTGGACCTCGCTGCCGAATGCCGCCACGCGGAGCGCATTGCCACCAACATGGCGCCGCTGCCGCATATCGTGATTCCGCGCGTGCACTGGGCTCATACCAGCGAGCGCGTGAACGTGCAGGATTTTGTGGGCGGCATTGCTGGCAACCAGTTGGACCGGCTCACACCGGAGGCCGGGTATGACCGGCGCTTGCTGGCTGAACGCGGAGCCCATGCGGTGCTGAAAATGATTGTGCAGGACGGTTTTTTTCATGCCGATCCGCACCCTGGTAACGTGTTTTACCTGAGCGACAACCGCATCGCGTTCATCGACTTCGGCATGGTGGGCCGACTGTCGGAGCGCCGCCGCGAAGAGCTGTTGCAGTTGCTGCTGGGCCTGGTCGAGCGCCACCCGCAAACCGTGGCCGACGTGCTGCTGGACTGGACCGGTGACGACCATGGCGTGAACCTGTCGCAACTGGAAACCGAGATCGAAGCCTTTGTGGACCAATACCACGGCACGCCGCTGGCGGAGCTGAGCCTGGGCCAGATGCTGGGTGATGTGACCGCCATCCTGCGTGACCATCGCCTGGGTCTGCCGTCGGACCTGGCGCTGCTGATCAAGGCCTTTATCTCGCTGGAAGGCATGGGTCGCGGGCTGGACCCCGACTTTCACATGGCTACGCAGGCTACACCCATGTTGCGCCGGGTGGTGCGCGAAGGGTACCGGCCCAAGGTCATTGCCACACGCGCATGGAAAACGTTGCGCCGCACGCTGGCAATCGCCGAGCAGTTGCCGCACGACGTATCGCGCCTGCTGCGCAATGCCCGGCGCGGCCGCGTTCACGTCGGCATTGAGCTGGCCCACCTCAAGCGCGTGGGCGACCAGATCGACCGCGCCGCCAACCGGCTGGCCATGGCGCTGGTGATTGCGGCCCTGATCATTGGTTCGTCCATCGTCATGAACGTTCAGGGCGGCCCCAGCCTGTTCGGCCTGCCGGCTTTCGGCTTCCTGGGATTCATCGGCGCCGTGGTGGGCGGCATGTGGCTGGTGCGCTCCATCTGGCGCAGCAGCCGCGGGCGCAACCTCGATGACGAGGATTGACTCACCCGCCCCGATGACTTGAAGCGTCAGGCTTTGATGGACTGCAAGACCCGGTCCACCATCACACCGGCCTGCCCCAGGTTGTTCATGGGGTCGCAGAAACCAGCCAGTTGCTCGCGCGATACGTGTTTATTGATCTCGGGATGCTCAGCCAGCAGATCAATCAAGGGGCGTTTCTGTTTCAGCGCATCACGGCAGATGTCATAGACCAGATCGTGCGCGTATTCGCGGCCAATGTAGGGGCCCAGGCCCATCATCACGGCCTCGGACATGACCAGGCCGTGGGTGAGATCGATGTTGTGACGCATCTGGACAGCGTCCACCTCCAGGCCCGCTAATATGAATTTGGTTTGCTTGAGCGCACCGGACATCAGGCAGAAAATCTCCGGCATCGCTACCCATTCGATTTCCCACGGCCCGGTTGAGCGCTCGTGATCGGCCACCATGGCATCCATCAGTGACGCTGCCAGTTGCCGCACCACCGAAATATTGGCGTGGATGTACAGGCAGGATATGGGGTTGCGCTTTTGCGGCATGGTAGATGACGACCCCCGACCTGGCGCGAACGGCTCGAACACCTCAGCCACTTCGGTTTGCATCATCAGCTTGACGTCCATGGCAATCTTGCCCAACGAACCACCCACAATACCGAGAAAGGCACCGACTTCGGCAAAGTTGTCGCGAACGGTATGCCAGGAAATCAGGGGCTGCCCCAGCCCCAGCTCTTTCATCAGCCCCGCCTGGGTTTCCATGGCCCCAGTTTCCAGAGAAGACAGCGTGCCGGAAGCACCACCAAACTCACCCACCAGCACGCGGGGCTTCAACTGCTGCAGCCGCTCACGGTGGCGCTCGATACCCGCCAGAATGCTGGCCATCTTGTAGCCGAAGGTGATGGGCGTAGCCTGTTGGAGGTTGCTGCGGCCAATCACGGGCGTATCACGATGCGTTTTTGCCAGCTTCGCCAGTGAATCGGAAATATCTTTCAGATCCTGCTCGACCAGCGCCAACCCTTCACGAATCTGCAGCACGGCAGCGGTATCGGTGATGTCTTGTGTGGTGGCGCCCCAGTGACAGTATTCGCCCAGCTTGTCGCTGCAGTTCGCGTTGATCTGGTTCACCACGGCAATGATGGGGTAACCAATCTGTTCGGTTTTGGCTTTGAGCTTGACCCAGTCAATTTGGTCCAAATTGCAGTTCTTGACGATCTCTGCAGCCGCTTCTTTGGGGATGATGCCCAGCTCGCCCTGCACTTTCGCCAGAGCCCGTTCGATATCGAGGTATTTGGCGGTGCGGTTTTCATCCGACCATACGTGGCGCATCGCGGCGTCGCTGAACATGTCGCCAAATATTCTGGAATCAATGATGGTTGCGGACATGGTTTTCCTTGAAGAGTGGTTATGGACTGAGGGTTTGGGCAGTGCGCGAAATAATGCGCTCCGCCTTGAGGACTACAGGGCGATCGACCATCTTGCCATCCACTTGCAAGACGCCGCCTGCGCCAGCGTTCCAGGCCAGCAATACACGCTGCGCCCAGGCTACTTCCTGCTCGCTGGGTGTGATGGCCTGGCGAACAGCGGTAATCTGCATGGGGTGGATGCACATCTTGGCGCCAAAGCCCATGGTCATGGCCTCCCGCATATCACTGGCAACCCGCGTGGTATCCATATCGGGCGTCACACCGGCAATGGGTTTCGCCAGGCCAGCCGCACGCGAGGCAACAGCAATC
>JAABRC010000286.1 GCA_011391115.1 Candidatus Egaibacter danicus
GCCCGGTGCGATGTTTGCCGACTGGGAGCTCATTGGCGTGCCGCACCGTGTAACCATTGGCGACCGTGGGCTGAAAGACGGGCAGGTGGAATACCAGCATCGGCGGGACTCAGCGTCCATAGCCGTGAAAGTCGCGGACATACTTGAGATGATCCGGTCCAGACTGGCGGCGTGAAGCGGCCGCAGATGAACGGCATGGTATCCCGCAGGAGCAGTCTTTTAGCGCTGGTGCCCCCGATTTCAGGGCTTGGACTGCTATCGTTTCATGAGCAAGTGCTGGCAGGTGCTCAGCAGGAAGAGCAGTTAATTGAGTCAGTAAGAACCGCTTTGCATGCTGCAATTGAGTTCCGAGCACCGATTAGGCAGGAAAGAGAAGACTTTCCAAATACAGAGTCGTACTTGCAGTATTTGAGATGGCTCGGATCAATGAGTGACCGACTTAAGGCTCGTAAAACTGATCTACAGACGCAGATAGCTCGCCAAGAATTTTTGGAGACCGTCTGGTATGAGAGTAAACGCAGTCGTTTGGATCCAGCGCTTGTTTTGGGTTTGATTCAAGTGGAAAGCGGTTTTCGTAAGAATGCTTTTTCCTATGCAGGTGCTATGGGTTATATGCAAGTCATGCCGTTCTGGGTGAAGTCAATAGGTAACGGTGATGTTGGCAAGCTTTACAACATGCAAGTCAACCTCCGATTTGGCTGCGTAATATTGCGCCACTACTTGATTGACCGCGAGCGCGGTGACCTCTTCATGGCGCTGGGCCGTTACAACGGCTCGCGTGGCAAGGCAGCCTATCCCGACGCCGTGCTGGGTGCCAAACGGGCCTGGGAATTCACTGCAAAAACCCCATCTGGCCCTTCTTGAGCCCTGCTTTAGGCAGGTCGGCAATGCTGATCTCATCCCGTTTGGCCAACTGGGCATTGCCAAATCCGGTCATCAGTGCCCGGCGCATTTCTCGAGGTGCCAATTCGCCCATTTGATTGAGCAGGTCGTCATTTGGTTCTGGCGCAAAGCGGGCGCCCCAGCCATGTTCACTGCGAATGGTCTGGTACAAATTGCGGGCAATCTGGCGTGCAGCTTCAGGCGAAGGCGGCTCTACCGAAAATACGTTCATGCGGTTCAGGATGGGCTCAGGGATAGCGCTCTCGTCATTCGCTGTGGTGATCCAGATCACCTGACTGGCATCCACAGCCACTTCGGCAAACTCGTCGGTGAAGCTCTGCGCGGTATCGTGCTCCAGCAGGCTGTACAGCGCACCGAGCGGGTCGTACTGTGCGTCACCGCTAGCCTTGTCAATTTCATCGACGACGATAACCGGGTTGGCATACTCGCCGTCCACCAGCGCTTCAAACACCTTGCCGGGTTTGGCGCCTTTCCATTGTGATGAGGAGCCGGACAGCAGCCACCCTGCCGTCATCGAACTCATCGGTACCAGAGTCATGCCGGTACCCAGCAGGTCGGCCAGCTTTTTGGCGAAATGCGTTTTGCCGATACCCGGCGGGCCGAGGAGCAGGATGGGGGTGACCTCCAGCCCGTCGCGCGAATCCTGCGCCAGCGCCACGTGGCGTTTCACATCATCCAGCACGTCCGTGAAATTGGGGAGCATGTGGTACAGGCTGGCCATATCCGGCACACCCGAAGGTTTGACCTGGAAGCGCTGTGGTCCTCGCTCCAGCATGCGATGGTAGGTGGCGCGAAGGGTCTCGTGCTCGTTTCCCTGAAGTTTGGCCAGTTTGCGCTCCACCTCGTCAGGCTGGAATACGCGTCGCATTTGCGCTACCGGCAGGTGAAATGGTGAAGACTGCGGGACAAGACTGCGAGATTCCATAACGGCCTCCAGAGCAATTAATTCCAGACACAACTCACAGCTTCATTCAAGCACAAGTCGTGCCCATCCTTAACGCGATAAAAGCCCGGTTTAGTGACATTGTTTGGCGCGATGGCAAAAAAAAGCCACCCGCAGGTGGCATGGTCGAGTCAAAAGCACCCGCCTCTGTCAGATGTCAGGCTTTGCCTGTCAGCACTTGCTGCAATTCACCGTTCTCATACATCTCCATCATGATGTCCGAGCCACCGATGAACTCGCCCTTCACATACAGCTGCGGGATCGTCGGCCAGTTGCTGTAATCCTTGATGCCGGCGCGGATTTCGGGGTCTTCCAGCACGTTCACGGTCTTGATCGCCTTGGGTTCCACGCCGCAAGCTTTCAGGATCTGGATGGCCCGACCCGAAAAGCCGCATTGTGGAAAGCTGGCGTTGCCCTTCATGAACAGCAGAACCTCATTGGTTTTCACCAATTCGTCGATGCGTTGTTGTGTATCACTCATTTCCATTCTCCTTAAGCTTTTGCCCACACGTCTGTATTGACGTTACATCGCACATTATTTCACCTTCGGCCAGGCCTTGCAGTTTGGGGTGGAAAACACCGATTCATCCCCAGTAGGCCGGGATTGAGGTTTCGCAAGCCAGTGACATAAGTCACTTGTCCGCCAGGACACCCTACGTTAAATTGCCCTGAAGGTGAACGCCTTGAGGCCAGACCATGAGTGCGACGATCAAATCCCTGCTGTCAGACTTGGTGGACTACATCTTTGGAGACCCGATTCCGGCTCCTGAGGTGATTGAGGACGACCCGGTGTCGTCGTGGCAGAAGTGGGAGGAGGCTGTCAAGGAAATGGATGAATTGATCGAGTTCCGTCTTACACAGCCGCCGACAGACTTTGACAGGTTGCCGTCCAGGCGTTCGCCCGGCGAGCGGTCTGACGCAGCTTGAGTTCAGGGCAGGCCTTTCAGCCTTTTGGCCATGCATCCACCGCTGCAGCGCTCAATGTCGCTCAGGTCTTTTCGTGACTGAACGGCTTCAAACCCGGCAGCCGTGAGCAATTCGCGTACCGCAGCAGCCTGGTCATAACCGTGTTCGAGCAGCAACCATCCGTCGGCGTACAGATGATCACCAGCCTGCGCAATGATGCTGCGGATGTCCTTCAGCCCGTCTGTGCCCGAAGTGAGGGCCTGTATCGGCTCATGTTTCAAGGCTGCGAGGTGTTTGTCCTTCGATCCGATGTAGGGTGGATTGGAAATGATGGCGTGAAAGCGCTGACCGGGCCGGGGTAGACCCGCAAGCCATGACCCCTGACTGAACTGCACATCCAGTTGAAGGCGCTGGGCGTTGCTTTGGGCTACCTGCAATGCGCCTTCGCTGGCGTCTGTGGCGCTGACCATCAGATTGGGCCGTGCGTGTTTCAGCACGAGTGCGATGGCGCCGCTGCCGGTGCCAAGATCGAGTATGGACAAGTCTGGTGCGTCCATCGCAGCGAGCACGTCCAGCGCCCACTCCACCAGTGTTTCGGTGTCGGGCCTGGGTACCAGCACGCGGGCATCCACCTGCACATCCAGTCCGAAGAACTCCTTGTGACCGGTAATGTACGCCACGGGCTCGCCCGTGGTGCGGCGCTGAACGGCTGCCTCGAATGTGACCAGCTCGGCGGGAGTCAGCGAATCCGCATCATGGGCCAGTAACCAGGCGCGGTCATGCACCGGGCGCACCAGCGCGTGCAACATCAGCAACTGCGCGTCCAGCCGGTCCAACCCCTGTGACTGGGCAGCGAGAAGCGCCTGCGTGATCGTCAACGGATTCATGTAGGGTAAATGCCGGATGGTGTCAATTGGCTAAATGCTAT
>JAABRC010000287.1 GCA_011391115.1 Candidatus Egaibacter danicus
GTAAACCGCTTCCTTTTGAGCGCAGGGATCCTTCCTTATGAATGCCAAGCGGCCCAACCCTGCTGTGGTGCGAGGGGACAAGGAGCGCCGTGCCGCATTGAAGGACCACGCTGCCCGCCGCACACTTCCACGTTAGACCGCACGAAAAGCGTGACTACCCTGCTCTACATCTTCCTTGCACTTGCCGTTGGCTTCGCCCTTGGCCGCTACCGTGCGTCCGCATTCCAGAATCGTGGCGAAGCGCTACTGTCTCGCATCGCGCGGACGAACTTTGGACCTCCCGACTATCACCTGATGAATCACGTCACGCTTCAGCTGAAGGACGGTACAACTCAGGTTGACCACATCCTCGTTTCGAGGTTTGGCGTGTTCGTCATCGAAACCAAGCACTACAAGGGCTGGATCTTCGGCAACGCTAAGCAGGCGAACTGGACTCAAGTTCTTTTCAATGGCCAGTTCAAGTTCCAGAACCCGATCCTGCAGAATTTCCGGCATGTTCGTGCGGTGCAAGACCTCCTTGATTTCTTGCCGTCCGGCGCAATTAAATCGGTCGTCGTCTTCACCGGCGAAGCAGAGTTCAAAACCGAGGTTCCACAGGGAGTGTTCAGCCTCTCCGGGCTCATCGATTACCTTCGTGAACAGACCGTCGAAGTCATGTCGCTCAATCGAGTTCAATTCTGCGTAGGACGGCTCGAGACTGCGCGCCTCGCCATCAGCGGCAAAACGGACGTCGAGCATGTTCAAAGTCTTGAGCGGCGGCATGGCAGAGCGGCCTAACTTGGGGTTCGACCCGACCCGTTCCGGCGGGCTTCTCACGCCTGCACTGGCGGGTCAACCGCAACGTTACGACTGCTTCAGAGCAATCTGAATGACCAGCCCAGTCTGATGCGGACTACCGTTGTGCAGCGCAAGCAGCTGCCCACCGAGTCCGCACGGCGGCCAAGTCCCGGCCAGGAGTGGTCATCAAACTGCTCTCCGGTCGATAGTCTTCCGCATACCCGAGCCCGGACATTCATCAACCCAAATGCTCCGGCACCAGGGTATGAAGGCGCTATGCGGGTCAGCAGCAGCTTTCTAACGTGACTAGCTGATGTCCGGCACCGAAGGGCTGTTAGCGCTCGACCTTCCGGCAGAATATGTATGGACACCCACCAAGGCCAATTGAAGACAGGCAGAACATGCAGTTCATAACAAATGGTCCAGACATCCCCGATGCCCTCTTGCAGGCGCACGAGGAAGGGCGCGTAGTGTTTTTCTGTGGTGCGGGCATTTCTTATCCCGCAGGCCTGCCGGGCTTCAAGGGGCTGGTGGAGCAAATCTACCGGCTGAACGGGACGGTACTTTCGGATATTGAGCGAAAGGCCTTCGAGCTCGGGCAATTCGACGCCACACTTGATTTGCTGGAGCGGCGCCTTCCGGGCCAACGACTGTCAGTCCGAAGCAAACTGGCGCAGGCGCTGAAACCGAAGCTCCGTCGCAAGGGCGCCACTGATACACAGGCGGCGCTGTTACGTCTGGCGCGCAGCCGCGAGGGTGCGCTGCGGTTGGTCACTACCAACTTCGATCGCATCTTTCACGTGGCGGCCAAACGCACAGGCCAAGCGTTCCAAGCATACGCAGCCCCGATGCTGCCCATCCCCAAGAACAGCCGCTGGAACGGGCTGGTCTATCTGCACGGCCTGCTACCCGAAAAGGTGGATGACACAGCCCTGAACCGGCTGGTGGTCACCAGCGGTGATTTCGGCTTGGCCTACCTCACAGAGCGCTGGGCGGCACGCTTTGTGAGCGAGCTGTTCCGCAATTACGTGGTCTGCTTCGTGGGTTACAGCATTAATGACCCGGTGCTGCGCTACATGATGGATGCGCTGGCGGCCGACCGGATGCTGGGCGAAGTCACACCGCAGGCCTGGGCACTGGGTGATTGCGAACCGGGGCAAGAGCACCGAAAGACCATCGAATGGGAAGCCAAGGGCGTCACGCCCATCCTCTACAACGTACCCGCTGGCAGCCACGACCATACCGCGCTGCACCAGACCCTGCACGCTTGGGCAGACACCTATCGTGACGGGGTGCAGGGCAAAGAATCCATCGTAGTCAAACACGCCCTGGCGCGGCCACAGGACAGCACGCGGCAGGACGATTTCGTTGGGCGGATGCTTTGGGCCCTGTCGGATAAGTCGGGCCTACCGGCGAAACGTTTCGCCGACTTCAATCCTGCCCCTTCACTGGACTGGCTGCTGGAGCCCTTCGCGCATGAGCGTTTCGGGCACGGCGATCTGGCCCGACTTGGAGTGCCACCACGTGACGAAGCGGACACCAAGTTGCGCTTTAGCTTGATTCGGCGGCCTGCGCCTTATGACCGTGCACCGCCGATGCTGCTGGCTGCCGGAGGTGTCACCGGCAGCCAGTGGGATGACGTGATGCTCCACCTGGCCCGCTGGCTGGTGCGCCACTTGAATGATCCAAGACTGGTCATCTGGATTGCTGAACGCGGTGGGCAATTGCACGACCGTTGGTCGTGGCTGATCGAACACGAACTGGATCGCTTCGCTGCACTGGAGCGTGATGGCAAGACCTCCGAGTTAGATGAAATCCGCTTGCATGCACCCAAGGCCATTCCTGGCCCACTGATGCGCACCTTGTGGCACCTACTGCTAATTGGCCGGGTGAAATCACCTTGGCACGATTCCGATCTGTATCGCTGGAAAGGACGTCTTAAGCGGGAAGGTTTGACCACCACGCTGCGTCTGGAGTTGCGCGATTTGCTCGCACCCAAGGTGGTTTTGAAGAAGCCGTTTCGCTGGGGCGACGACGACTCGGACAGTGATGACGAACCCACGCGGATCAAGCAATTGGTGGACTGGGAACTCGTGCTGGCTGCTGATCACATGCATTCCGCTCTGCGCGATTTGGCCGACGAGCACTGGACATCGGCCCTGCCGCTCCTGCTGGAAGATTTCCAGCAGCTATTGCGTGATGCGCTGGACCTGTTGCGCGAGCTGGGTGAGGCCGATGACCACAGCGACCGATCGCACTGGGATCTCCCGTCCATCACGCCGCACTGGCAAAACCGGGGTTTCCGTGATTGGGTGAGCCTGATCGACTTGCTGCGGGATGCGTGGATGGCGGTTCGCGCCAACGACAGTGCGCGCGCGACACGAATCGCACAGAGCTGGTTCGATTTGCCGTACCCCACATTTAAGCGCCTGGCCCTGTTTGCCGCCAGTCAGGATGCTTGCATCCTGACTGAGCAGTGGGTGGAATGGCTGCTGTCCGAAGGCGCATGGTGGCTGTGGTCCACAGAGACGGGGCGGGAAGTGTTCAGGCTGCTCGTTCTGCAGGGGCGGCATTTGGCAGGAGCCACTCAAGAACGCCTGGAGGCAGCCATCTTGGCTGGCCCCCCGCGCGAGATGTATCGGG
>JAABRC010000288.1 GCA_011391115.1 Candidatus Egaibacter danicus
GTATCGGGACGACATGGAAGCAGATCGGTGGCAAGACTTGGTGGCCCGCTCCGTCCGGCTGCATCTGGCCAAGCTGAAAACATCAGGCCTAGCTCTGGGAGCACATGCAGCGGCGCGTCTGGCGGAAATATCCGCTGCTTACCCGCAATGGCAGTTGGCGACCAACGAGCGTGACGAGTTCTCGCACTGGATGAGTGGCACTGGCGATCCGGATTACGAGGACAGCCGAGACGTCGAC
>JAABRC010000289.1 GCA_011391115.1 Candidatus Egaibacter danicus
ATGAGCCGCTGTCTGCACTGGATCCGTTTCTGCGCATTCAGATGCGCGCCGAACTGCGGCGCTGGCAAAAGGAGCTGGGGCTGACCTTCATTCATGTGACGCACTCGCAAGAAGAAGCCATGGCCCTGGCCGACACCATGGTGGTGATGAACCACGGCGTGATCGAGCAGATGGGCAGCCCGCACGAGATCTACAACCGCCCTGTCAGTGAATTTGTGGCGCGCTTCATGGGTGGCCACAATGTGCTGAGCACCACCCAAGGCAAGATCAGTGTGCGCACTGACCACATGCAGTTGCAGAAGGATGAACCCGCGCTGGACGATGGCCTGGGCAACAAGCGTGCCGTCATCACCGACATTGAGTACCAGGGCACCTACGTACTGGTTGGCTTGCAGGAGCCCGGCCGGGTGCAAAACGCCGCCACCACCGCCGAGATGTCCGTCATGGTGCCCGAGGCCAGTTTTGATGCCCAGCCCTTTGTATTGGGTCAGCAGGTGCAGCTCCGTTGGCAGCCTGAAGCCGCGCACGCATTGGTTCACTGAATTTTTCGCCCCCACTCTTCTACTGAAGATTTTTCACCAGCCCACCAGGAGTACTTGCAATGTCTGAACTTTCCAAAAACCTCACCGATGTCATCACCGGCGTCGCCGACGGTGCGCTCAATGCCGCCGTGCCACGCCGTAGCCTGCTCAAGGGCACAGCCGGCATCTTGGCCACCGGCATGTTTCCGGCCGTGCACGCGCAAGAAAAAATTGTGTTGCGTTACCTGGGTACCGCCGTCAACCAGGACAAGGCCATTGGCGACAAGTTTGAAAAAGACACCGGCATCAAGATTCAGTACGTGGCCGTGACCACCGATGACGTGATCAAGCGCGCGGTCACCGCGCCCAACAGCTTTGACTTGATCGACGCCGAATATTTCTCCCTGAAAAAAATCGTGCCCACCGGCAACCTCAAGGGCATCGACGTCAAGAAGATCAAGAACGCCGACAAGATCACCCCGCTGTTCACCACCGGCACCGTGGCCGGCAAGATGGTGGGCGACCAGGGCACTGCACCCAAAAAGGTGATCTACCTTGAAAGCGAACGCAGCAAGGTGTTCTCCAAGACCCCCACCCAGTTCATGAGCCTGATCCCCACCGTGTACAACGCCGACACGCTGGGCATTCGCCCCGATTTGATCAAGCGCCCGATCAGCTCCTGGGCCGAGTTGCTGAACCCTGAATTCAAGGGCAAGGCGGCTATTTTGAACATCCCCTCAATCGGCATCATGGACGCTGCCATGGTGGTCGAGGCCATGGGCATCTACAAATACCCTGACAAGGGCAACATGACCAAGAAGGAGATTGACCTCACCATCAAGACCCTGATTGAAGCCAAGAAAGCCGGCCAGTTCCGCGCCCTGTGGAAAGACTTCAACGAGTCGGTGAACCTGATGGCTTCGGGCGAAGTGGTGATCCAGTCAATGTGGTCCCCCGCCGTCACTGCGGTGCGTACCAAGGGCATTGCCTGCAATTTCCAACCGTTAAAAGAAGGTTACCGCGCCTGGGCCGCTGGCTTTGGTCTGCCCGCCACGCTGTCTGGCCGCAAACTCGACGGTGCCTATGAGTTCATCAACTGGTTCCTGGACGGCTGGGCCGGTGCTTACCTCAATCGCCAAGGCTACTACAGCGCTGTGCTCGACACCGCCAAGGCCAAGATGGAAGCTTACGAGTGGGCTTACTGGATGGAAGGCAAGGCCGCCACGCAAGACATCAAGGGCCCCAATGGCGACCTGCTGGCCAAGACGGGCGCGGTGCGCGACGGCGGCAGCTACGAGGCCCGCATGGGTGGCATTGCCTGCTGGAATGCGGTGATGGATGAGAACAATTACATGGTCCAGAAATGGAATGAGTTCGTCGCTGCATAAGACGCACCGCCGTCCAGGCTCACAGCGTGTAGGCTGTTCCCCCCTCAAGGGGGCAACACCAGCGGCCCGGCAAAGCCGGTTCCGCGGTATTTCTGGCTTGGCGGTGTGCTAGCTCACGGGGTGTCTTTTTAATTGGCCGATCATTTCAATATCAATCCATGAACACCAGCCCAAGTTCTTCTGCTGCCACGCAGGCACCGGGTCGCAACATGGCGGCCTGGTGGCAGGCCATGCCGCTGACGCTGGTGTTCGTGCTGTTTTTTCTGATCCCACTGGCTTTGATTGGCATGGTCAGTTTCTGGGATTTCAACGAATACGAGTTATTGCCCGATTTCACCTTCAAGCATTACCTGGCCATCTTTGACGGGTGCAGCAACACCACCGACATGTGTGTCACCTACAAGACCTACCTGTCCACATTCAAGTTCAGCTTTCTGGTCTGGTTGATCACCCTCGTGATTGGCTTTACTGTGTCTTATTTCCTGGCGTTTCACGTGCGCTCCACCGGGGTACAAACGCTGTTGTTTGTGCTGTGCACGATTCCATTTTGGACCAGCAATGTGATCCGCATGATTTCCTGGGTGCCCCTGCTCGGGCGCAACGGACTGGTCAACCAGAGCCTGGTGGGCGTCGGGCTGATCGACACGCCGATCGAGTGGCTGTTGTTTTCTGATTTTTCGGTGGTGATGGCCTTTGTTCACCTCTACACCATGTTCATGATCGTGCCCATTTTCAACAGCATGATGCGCATTGACCGCAGCCTGATCGAGGCCGCCAATGACAGTGGCGCGACAGCCTGGCAAACGCTGTGGAACGTGATCGTGCCGCTGAGTCGCACCGGCATCATCATTGGCTCCATCTTCGTCATCACGATTGTGATGGGCGACTTTGTAACGATTGGTGTGATGGGCGGCCAGCAGATCGCCTCGGTGGGCAAGATCATTCAGGTGCAAACGTCATATTTGCAATTTCCGCTGGCAGCGGCCAATGCGGTGATTCTCCTCAGTCTGGTGTTGATGATCATCTGGGCGCTCACCAGGCTGGTCGACATCCGCAAGGAACTCTGAGCATGAACGCTGACAAACGCTCGCTGGGTTTCTGGCTGCTGGCGGCATTTTTTGCCACCTTTGTGCTGTTTCTCTATGGCCCGATGCTGGTCATTGTGGTGCTGAGCTTTCAGGGCCCGGAGGGCGGCCTGACCTTTCCGTTGCGGGGAGTTTCACTGCACTGGTTCGCCAAACTGGTCGAGGGCCTGGGTGTGGTGGACATCGGTGCGGCGTTCAAGCGTTCACTGGCGCTGGGCACAGCGGTCATGGTCTTTACCGTGCTGTTCTCGGTGCTGGCAGGCCTGGCGTTTCGTAAAAAACTGGCTGGTGGTAACGCCCTGTTTTATGTGGTGGTGGCCAGCCTGATCATGCCGTCAATCATCGTGTCGCTGGGCATCGGGCTTGAGTTTCGGCTGCTTGATACCGCGTTGAAGTGGGCGATGGAGGCGATCGGCATGACCAGCACGCTTGAAAATTTCGGCACCTCCCTGGGCCTGTTCACCTCGGCCTTGGGTGCCCACCTGACCTGGACGCTGCCCTTTGGGCTCTTGATCATGTTTGCCGTGTTCAACCGGTTCAACCCGGCCTACGAAGAAGCCGCGCGCGATCTGGGCGCCACCCCCTGGCAAGGCTTTGCGCATGTGGTGCTGCCGCTGATTGCCCCTTCAATCGTCGGGATCGGCATGTTTGGCTTCACCCTGAGCTGGGACG
>JAABRC010000290.1 GCA_011391115.1 Candidatus Egaibacter danicus
GCCCATGGACGGCATCACCGCGCGGTCCACATGGCGGGTGGAGTCCCACAGCGCGGAGCGCATCAAGGCTTTGGCGCAGTGCAGGTAAGCGGCCTGCACCGTCACGCGAATGACCAGCTTCGGCTTGCGTTTGGCGTCGGTGCAAACGGTCAGGTCTTCATCGGCGGTGGACAGGACGGCGGTGCCATTCACACGCAGGGTTTCGTCCACACCGGGCACCAGAAACAGCAGGCCAATCTGGCCGGTCTGGATGATGTTTTCCAGCGTGTCCAGCCGGTTGTTGCCGGGTGAATCGGGAATGAGCAAGGTATGGCTGCCCTGCACCTTCATAAAGCCGGGCTCGCCACCGCGCGGCGATGCGTCCAGCGCCCCGTCCCCGCCTGAGCTTGCCACCACGACGAAGGGCGACAGGCTGATGAAACGCGTGCAGTGAAAGTCCAGTTGCGGCATCTCTTTCTTGACCGAACGTTCGCGAGCAGGGGCGTAGAGCGCGCGCAAGGCTTCAATTGAGGTGATGTTCATGGCGAATTTCTAAAGTTGTGCTGCTTCTTTGGCACGCATTTTTGCTGCAATGTATTCACCATGTGTTACGTGCAGCAACCCGGCAACCTTGCTGATCAGGTGGTTCTCGCTGGCGTCCAGGTGCCCATCGGCATAGGCCACCTGCCACATGAGCTCCACTACCAGGATTTTCTGGGCCTGCGAAAACTGCTCATTCATGCGGCTCGTGAAGCTGAAGTAGTCGTTGGCGCCCTTGGCGGTATGTTCGGCGAGCGCCACCAGCCGGGCCATCTCGTCATCAGTCAATGCAAATTTTCGCCGCAACGCCGCCAGGGTCGCAGCCTCTTCGGCTGCGTTGACCGTGGGGTCAGCGCGCATCACCTCTACCAGCAGCACGGCGGTAGACAGCTGCAGGTTGTGCGCCATGTCGGCTGGCGACTGCGCGTCGTCGGTGGGGAAAATACCTGTCAGCAGCTTTTTGAAGGCGTTCAACATGGGGGCGGTGTCAGTCCGGTGCGGTAGCCGCTTCGCCTTGCTCCCGCGCCTTGCGATGCCCATGCTTGACCAGAATTTCCACATAAAACCGGGTTCCACCGCCTTGCACCAATGCGTCGATCAACGGCATCAGCTCAGCCAGGTGCGCCACTGCAGCATCGTCTTGCGTTGCGCCAAACCTGCAATCAAAGTCCCAATAGTCCACGCCTTCGGGCAACGTGCGGCGGCGCTCGCGTTTGATGTACTTGCGGATCTCGTGCTTGGTGGCTTCCAGCAAGCGGTCGGGCTTTTTGCCCTCTTGAGCAAGTTGAAACGTTTTTTTCATGAGAATCCTTAAGCGGCGATGATACGACTCTATGAATATTCGTTCCAACGACCGCCGCCCCACACCCGACAAAGACGCCATCGCCTTGCTCCCGCCTTTTGAGCGGCTGGGGCTGGATCGCATTGCGCTCGTTAACACCGCAGCCGGGGCGCGCGAGGCCTTCGCCCGGCTGACCGATGCTCCTGCGTGGGGGTTTGATACAGAGTCCAAACCCACGTTTCAGGTTGGCGAAGTGTCCGAGGGGCCGCACATTTTGCAGTTATCCACCGTCGAGCGGGCCTGGGTGTTTCAGCTGCACGACCCCCATTGCAGCGAAGTGGCTGCCGAGCTCATGGCTTTGAGCGGCATTGCCAAAGCAGGTTTTGGCCTGGGCGACGACCGCAAGCGCATCATTCAAAAACTGGGCGTGGAGCCCGCCGGTGTGCTGGAACTGAACACGGTATTCCACCAGCGCGGCTACCGAAAGGACATGGGCGTGAAAGGCGCGGTGGCCGTGCTGTTCAACCAGCGGTTCATCAAGTCAAAAAAAGCCGCCACCAGCAACTGGGCCAATGCCCGGCTGACCGAAGCGCAACTGGTCTACGCCGCCAATGACGCGTATGCCGCCATACGGGTGTTTGATGCGCTCGGGCTAGCTCAAGAAGTTTCTGAACCGATGAAACATTCTCCAGCCCCACCATACACGGCCACTCCAGACCAGGGCGCGCCGCGGCCGCAGGACGATCAGCACCACTAGCACCCCCACAGGCCAATGGGGGTTGCCGTACAGCCACTGCAACCCGGCACGCGCCTGGTCTGCAATGGCCAGTGGCCGTACGAAGGCCTGCGACAGGCTTGCCATATCGCCGCGCAATTGCGCGCTGCGTATCAACAAGCGCTGCTGGCGCAAGACCAGGTCAGCGTTGCGCATGTTGATCCGATGCGCGCAGCCCGGCCAGATCCTGCTTCAATTCGGCCAGAGTGGCCCCGAACATGCCATTCGGGCTGCGCAGGCGCTCCCGCGCCTGCGCTATCAGCAGCACGGCCCCACCCAGACACAGCAGTGTCATGGTGCCAACCGCGGCCAGGCGATAGCCCTCCCAAAACAGCAAAATTACGAAGCCGCATAGCAGCACAATGCCCACGCCCATCAGCAACAGGCCAACCGCCGCCCAAATCAGCGCGTCGAGAACGCGTCGCTTCTCAAACTCGACTTCAGTGCCGACGAGCTCCAGCCGCACCTGCCCTATTTCAACCACCGTGGCCAGCAGCCGGCGGGTGGACGCGAAAAGGCCGCTTGGCTGAACAGGGCCGTTCATGGCGCGGGCGGGCGAGTTACGGGCGCGCTCAGCGGCGGCCGATCAGCAGTCCGACGACCAGCCCGACACCGGCTGCGATGCCGATGGACTTCCAGGGGTTTTCATGGACGAATTCGTCCGTCGCGTGTCCTGCGGCCTTGACCTTCGCAACGGCTACTTCCTGCAAGTGAACCAGGTCAGCCTTGGCCTGGTTCAGCCTGGCCTGCACCCGGCTGCGCACATCGGCGGCGCCTTCGCCTGCCTCGTCCGCCGTCATGCGAAGCAATTCTTCGGCGTCAGAAATCACCACACGCAGGTCGCTCATCAATTTGTCCCGGTGCACAGTCGTCGCGGTGTCCATGGCAATCCTCCATTGGGTTAAAAGTTCAAACCCATAGGGTAGTCGCGCGTTCGATTGCCAGATTGACAAAAGTCAAGAAGTGCCACTCGACGAGACTGACAGACGCGTCATCAGCCTGGTTATGTTGCAACCAGAAAGATTCATGACTCCAGGTGAGAGTCAGTCGGCCGTTAGAATTTCCCGAACA
>JAABRC010000291.1 GCA_011391115.1 Candidatus Egaibacter danicus
GGGTAGTCGCGCGTTCGATTGCCAGATTGACAAAAGTCAAGAAGTGCCCGGAAGCGGGCATGGATAACGCTAGCGCGCGGCGACCAGCATCTTCCTGCGCCGCGCGGCGGATGTGAGAACCAATGCCAGGCCAGCCGCCAGCATCAGCGTGTAGGTCGACGGCTCCGGCACCTGGGATCGTGAGATGGAGGTCAGCGTGAAGTTGACCAGTGTGCTGTTGGGACCGAATGAGGTACTCCCGCCTGGATAGCCAATGCCACCCAAACCGATCATGCCGTAAGCCGTGGCACCACTGGCCAGCCAGTCAATGGGCTGGGCAAGGTCAAGCCCGGCGCCCGCTGTGGGAAAGATGCCGATGCCGTCAGCAATGTCGTCCACTACGTACAACTGGAACAGCGATGCTGTACCGTCCACATCGACGGATCGGCCATACACCCGGTATTCTGCATAGTGGGTGCCATAGCCCACGGAGCAGAGAGCCGTGTAGCAAATATCCGTGCTGATA
>JAABRC010000029.1 GCA_011391115.1 Candidatus Egaibacter danicus
ATGGAAATCTCCAAAGTCGGCGCGATTCAATATGGAATCAGGGAGGAAAGGAGCGACTACTGACAATCAGACCAACGTCGTCTTGTAGTACTTCTTGACATGAGCACTCAAGGTATAACCACCGCCTTTTTCAGGGGCAGGCCTTGCGACCTCGGCCACCGGGACAGACGCGGGCGCCCTCAACAGATTGACTGAAGCAACCGCCGCACCCGCAACGGATGCAGTCAGAAAAAATCCGCGACGTGAAGCTTTGGGTGGGTTGTCCTGCATGGATGTCTCCGGGGGGTAGTTGATATGAATATCTCTTCATAGTGTAGGCAGTTCACCATGGCATCGCAATCGGGGGGATCAAAAATTCGGCATGCGTAAGGGTAAACCTGAGGACACCTAACAAAGCCTTGCAAGCTGTCCAGCCAAACCATGCCCTCAAATGCTTCCGTCCAGCATGTCAAAGCCCTGAGCTTCAATGCTCACGAAAGCCCGGGTCAATGCCGCCAAAGCCGCGTAAAAACGGGCTTGCGGGTTCTTCTCGATCGCATCGCACAGGCTTGCAACCCAGGGCTGGATGTGCACAGAGAAAAACTCCCGCTGGTGCGTCAGGTTGGCGACAGCCACATCGTCACCCGCAATCAGGTAGCGCATGACCTCACACAGGTAGGCAAAGTGGTCTTCTGTCTCCGACATGCTGTCATCCCGCGACAGGCCAAGCTGTGCCAAATCAGTGCGCAGGCGAGCCAATGGTTTTTCGTTCAGGAAGCCACTCAGGTAGTGGGAACCGAAAAGGTAGACCTCGGGCTTGCCCACACCACCAAACAGTGCGTCGTATTCGCTTTGTATGGCCGCATCCGGCATCTCGCGGGCAACGCCCACCAGTGCGCGCCAGGGCTCCTCCAGGAAAGCTCCGGTTACCGGTGAATCGGTAGCGGCCACGCGCAATTGTGCTATTAAATCAATAGCTGGATGCGCATAATACATAAGGGCCAGCAGCCCATAAAGCTCCGAACGGGCGGTTTCTTCGTCGAGTGCACTGCTTTGCAGATTGGCGGGCGTTGACATCATGCTCAAAGGTCCGTGATTCTGGTTTCATTCTGGGCTGAGTAGATATCGATCACCCGGCAGTCACCGCACATTTTCAAGCGCTCCAGCGCCTCGCCCTGAAACATGCTGTGCCCGGCCAGCTTGCCCAGCATGCCTTCAATTGCCTTGAGCGTTCCGAAGGGTTTATTGCAGCGCACACAGACATAGGGCTTCATCTCGTTGATGACCACCGCTTCTTTGCGAAGTGGATTCAAACTCAGTTGCGGCACCAGCGTCAGTGCATTCTCCGGACAGGTTTTGACGCACAGGCCACACTGCACGCAATTTTTCTCGATGAACTTGAGCTGTGGCGACTGCGGGTTGTCCTGAAGCGCACTGGCGGGACAGGCGTTGACACAACTCAGGCACAGGGTGCAGGCATCCTTGTTCACCGCCAAAGCCCCCAATGGCGAGCCTGCCGAGGGCAACACAATGACATCAGGTTGCAGGCGAGCGTGTTCTGCCAGATGGTCCAGGGCCAGCTCCAGGGTAGCCCGTTTGTCTGCCTGCACCGCAAAACTGGCCGTACGGCTGACGCACTGGGCGGGCTCAGCCTGAAGATCGCTGTCCAGCGCGTCGAGATCACGGGCGTCTCTGGCGTGCAAGACGCGGAAGTGTTCGCCACCGTAGCCCAGGCCCGTGAGAATGGCTTGCGCCACGGCCATCTGACTGCGAATCGCGTCATGGTATTGCGGCGCTTCTTCGTCCGTCATGAGCACCCAAACCTGGGATGCGCCGTAGGCTACTGCGCTCAGCCAGACCTCCAGCCCGATGGACGATGTATGCCAGAGCGCCACCGGCAGCACACGCGCGGGCACGCCATGAATGCCATTCTTGTCGGTTCGATCCAGTTGGGCGGCACGGCCCAGATCACCCAGCAGGCGGGTTCCGCCATCCTGGCTGTGCAGGAGCAGCGCCGCGTCTTTTCCACCGCTACGCGCGTAGGTGGACAGCATCGTCTTGAATTTGACACCCTGATCACTGGCGCGGGGGTAGCCAAAGCTCAAGGCGCCGGTAGGACAGACTGTGCTGCAGGTGCCACAACCCACGCACAGGTTGGGATTGACCTTGATCTGCTGGCGGCTACGGTCACTGCTGATGGCTGAGGCCGAGCAGACGTCAATGCAGGCATGGCAGCCCGTCTTTTCATTGCGACTGTGGGCACAGAGTTTTTGCCTGTAGGCAAAGAACCTGGGTTTTTCAAACTCGCCTACCAGCGCCCGGATTTTGTTCAACGGCTTGATGTCGCGGCCATCCCAGCGCTGATAGCCCTGAGGCAATGCATGCTGGCTGAAGGCGGGCGTGGCACGCAGGTCGAGTACCAGATCGAAAGTTTGTGCTGACGTCTCGGGCTCGCGGCTGAAATCAATCGCTCCCGCCACCTTGCACACATTGACACAGGCCCGGTGCGATTTGCAAGCATTCAGGTCAATTTGATAGTCCAGCCCGATGGCATCTTCAGGACACGCCACCAGACAGGCATTGCACCGCGTGCACAGATCCAGATCAATCGGGTTGTTGCGCAGCCATTTGAGTTCAAAGGTCCCCAGCCAGCCGACCAGAGACTGGATCTGTCCACCGAGTACGGGATAACGCCGCTCCTGCATCGCGCCTCCATGACCCATCGCGTCCCCGGCACCTTGCGTGAAAAGGGTCATGTCAAGATCGTCGCCCAGCAGGTCAGCAGCATGCTCTGCGGCTCCCAGTTCTCCAATGATCAAGAGCCGCCCTGTACTCTTGTAGGTGACCGTGGAAACTGGCTCAGGTTCCGGCAGATGCGCCGCGGCCAGCAATGCCGCGATTTTTGGGCTGGCGTGAACAGCATCCCTGCTCCAGCCACCGGTTTCCCGGATATTGACGAACCGGATTGGCGCGTACCCGCTACTGCCACCCCCGCTGCGCTGACCTGCTCCTGGCGTCTGTTCGGTCAGTGCTGAAAACAGGCGTTTCTCCTGGGTGCAGGCAACCACCACATCTTCACCTGACTGGATGGCTTTCACGAATGCCCCCGCCTCGCGCCGGCACAAGGTGGAGTGAAGTGTCAAACTTTCATTCAGTGCTGCGCCCAGACTCCCGGGGTCCAGCGGCATGGTTTGATTGCAATCGCATATCAGTGTGGTCATGGTTTGGGCCCGCCTCTTCGGGCTTGTTCTCTATTGCTTGGTCACGCTCTGGTAACAGTGGCTGTGCTAATAACTGCTGGGACTGTGCCACGGAATCGCCGGGCACGGTATTGGCATCATCCCGAAGCTCACCAGAAGGTGGCGCCTCGGGTCTGGCCTGACCTGGCTCCACTTCATCATCGTCCTCGAACAGTTTGAGAAACTTCGCACTGACCATTTGGCGCAACATGGATTCTGGCAGTGGATCAGGCCTGGAGTAGTCGTCGATGTAGGTGTCAAGCCGGTCCATCACGTTGTAGTGAGGATCAGTAAACAGCTTCTTCATGGCCGCGTTACGGACTTCGGGGGCCACATCGCGCGCCACAAACGGGGCGAAATTCGATTGCGATGTGAGACTCTTCACATCATCCAGCGACAGCGTCGGTGGCTGCTCCGGGGGTTGCGTTGGTGGCTGATGAACGACCTTTTCAGCTTGCGGCAGCCCCACCAGAGGCTGCTGTTCAAGGGGCGTGTTTGTGACTGACAGCGTCTCGGCAACGGGTACTTCGGGTTCGTCAGGCACCTTGCCTTCGCGGACCATCTGCTTGCGCTGCGACCAGCGATTCAAGAAACCGTCAGCCACTGACGCCGCCCTGCTTTTTGTCGGTACTGATTGAGGCCGGGTTGCCGAAGCGGTCTGTCAAGGACCGGAAACTCTCGGGTCGCTTGCGGCGACGGGGCTCCATCACGTGATGTTCATCCACAAAGGCACGCAGCCATTCGACCACCTGCGGGGCCGCCGGAACCTGCTCCACGGTTTCTTGCGCATCGAGCCAGCGCCCCGCATCAGAGTAGCTGAGGCTGACCATCTCGGGTCGGGCAATGGGCTCTTCAGCTACGCCTGCTTCCTCCTCGATGCGCCACAGCACAAACCAGCCAGGCACTTCGGTTGAGGCGTTCAGGTAGTAGCCTTCAGCGTCATCCTTGAACAATTCAACCGCAAAGCCAGGATGCAGCCAACGTTCTTCGGTATCGGTTTTGAGCAGCAAAAAGGGCTCTGCGCCAAAGCCATCCTCATGCTCAACCACGGTTTCCAGCACCCACCGCCAGGTCTGCCAGCGACTCATAGGCCCCTCGATGCGCTCACGGCGCATGACTACGGCCACTCGGAGAGATGATCGGGGGACAGACATGACAGTCCGGAATGTAACGGATTGGCAAGCCCACAAACCGCGACGGGTAATTTCAGGCGGGCAGGCTGGCTCCGTAGCCCATCACAGGGGAGGCAACACCACCGCGGCGAATGGCAACCGCACAGTATTTGAACTCCGGAATTTTCCCGAATGGATCCAGTGCAGCGTTGGTCATCAGGTTGGCCGCCGCCTCGTAATAGGCGAAGGGAACAAAGACCGCCCCTCTGGGTGTACCGTCATCACGGCGGACGTGAATCGCAACTTCGCCCCGACGGGACTGAACAGTGATCACATCACCCGCCTGCAGACCCAGCACCTGCAGATCCGCTCCGCACATGGAAGCCGTCGCCATGGGTTCAAGGGCATCCAGCACCGTGGCACGACGCGTCATGCTGCCGGTGTGCCAGTGCTCAAGCTGCCGGCCGGTGATCAGCACAAACGGGAAATCGGCATCGGGCCGCTCATTCGCCGGAATGATGTCAGCAGGCACCAGGTGCACACGCCCATCATCGGTCGCAAACCTGTCAATAAACACCGTGGGTGCACCCGGGTCATCAGCACTGAGGCACGGATAGGTCACACTCGATTCACGCTGCAGCCGTTCCCAGGTGATGCCCGAAATGGCGGCGTGCATGGCCTGGCGCATTTCCTCGTAGACGGCGGCCACGCCGGCATGCTCACCGGCGTAGTTCCAGTTCAGGCCCATGCGCTTGGCGATCTCCTGGATGATCCACAAGTCAGGTTTGGCCTGTCCTGGGGGGTCGATCGCCTGCTTGCCCAGTTGCACCATGCGGTCCGTGTTGCTGACCGTGCCAGTCTTCTCCGGCCAGGCGGTGGCGGGCAGCACCACGTCGGCCAGCCAGGCGGTCTCGGTCATGAAGATGTCCTGCACCACCAGATGCTCCAGCGACGCCAGGGCGTGGCGGGCGTGATTCAGGTCGGGATCACTCATCGCCGGGTTTTCACCCTGAATGTACATGCCGCGGATCTTGTGCGGGTCGCTGTCAGGTGCCAGTGCCTTGTGCATGATTTCCACCACGGTGTAGCCGGGCTGGTCATCCAGCTTCATGCCCCAGAAGTTCTCGAACCAGTCATGCGCAGCCTTGTTGGTCACACGCTGGTAGTTGGGATACATCATCGGAATCAGGCCAGCGTCGCTGGCGCCCTGCACATTGTTCTGGCCGCGCAGCGGATGCAGGCCGGAGCCCGGTTTTCCAATCTGGCCGGTAACGGTGACGAGTGCGATGAGACAACGGGCGTTGTCGGTGCCATGGACGTGCTGGCTGACACCCATGCCCCACAAAATCATCGCGCCCTTGGCCTTGGCAAATTCGCGTGCGACTTCACGCAAGGTCTGGGCCGGGATACCGCAGATTGGCTCCATCGCTTCAGGGCTGTAGGCCTTGACGTTCTCTTTCAGCGCTTCAAAATTGCGTGCACGTGTCCGGATGAATTCTTCATCGGTCAGGCCTTCTTCAATAACGGTGTGAATCAGCGCATTGAGCATGGCCACATCGGTATCCGCCTTGAACTGCAGTGAGCGCCAGGCATGTCTGCTGATGTCGGTGCCACGCGGGTCAGCCAATACGATCTTGGCTCCCTTTTTTACCGCATTCTTCATCCAGGTGGCGGCAACCGGGTGGTTCGAAGTCGGGTTGGAGCCAATGACAAAAATCAGATCAGAATGTTCAACGTCATTGACCTGATTGCTCACCGCACCAGAACCCACCCCCTCGAGCAGCGCAGCCACGCTGGAGGCATGGCACAGCCGGGTGCAGTGGTCCACATTGTTCGAGCCAAAGCCAGTGCGCACCAGCTTCTGGAACAAATAGGCTTCTTCGTTGCTGCCTTTGGCCGAACCAAAACCGGCCAGGGATTTCTTGCCGCGGGTATCACGCAGGTTCTTGAGGCTGCCGGCACTGAGTGCCAGCGCTTCGTCCCATGTGGCTTCACGAAACACGGCCGACCAGTCGGCCGTGTCGCGGTTCAAATGTTGCAGGGCTTCGGGGTCTTTGGCAACACCCGCCTTGCGAATCAGCGGCACCGTCAGGCGCTGTGGACTGTGCGCATAGTCAAAGCCAAATCGGCCTTTGACACACAGGCGGTTGTGGTTGGCCGGGCCATCACGCCCGTCCACACTGATGATTTTATTGTCCTTGACGTTGTAGGTCACCAGGCAGCCGACACCGCAGAACGGGCATACGGAATCCACCTTTTTGTCCACCACCTGAGAGCCCACCTGCGTCTTGGGCATCAGTGCGCCCGTGGGACAGGCCTGCACACATTCACCACATGCCACGCAGGTACTGTCACCCATGGGGTCATTCAGGTCAAAGACGATCTCGCTGTGCGAGCCACGCATGGCGTAACCAATCACGTCGTTCACCTGTTCCTCACGGCAGGCGCGGACGCACCGGTTGCACTGGATGCAGGCATCCAGATTGACGGCCATAGCCGGGTGCGAGACATCCGTCTTGGGTTGCTCCCGGCGCAGGGCTTTCAATTCGGGGCGCACCGTCACATCCATGCGCGCGGCCCATTCACTGAGCTCGCCGTGCTGCTGCGACTCGTCGGTTTCACTCCATTTGTAGCCGGTATCCGGCATGTCGGAGAGCAGCATTTCCAGCACCATCTTCTGGCTTTTCACTGCACGCTCGCTGTTGGCCTGCACCTCCATTCCAGCCGTCGCGCTGCGACAGCAACTGGGCGCCAATGTGCGCTCGCCCTTGATTTCCACCACGCAGGCACGGCAATTGCCATCCGCCCGGTAGCCATCCTTGTAGCAGAGGTGCGGAATGTCGATCCCGTGGCGTTTGGCCGCCTTGAGGATGGTTTCGCCCTCGAAAGCATGGATGGTTTGCTGATCGAGCTTGAACTCTACCGTTTGCGGCGTGACTTCGGCCAGTTTGGCAGGTGCGTTCATTTAAACGATCTCCTGGGGAAAGTATTTCTGGATGGTGCGCACAGGGTTGGGAGCAGCCTGCCCCAGCCCACAAATGGATGCATCGGTCATCACCACATTCAGGTCTTCCAGGGTGGCGTTGTCCCACACGGGGGCTTCCATCAGCTTCGCAGCCTTGGCTGTACCCACGCGGCAAGGCGTGCACTGGCCGCAACTCTCATGTGAAAAGAACCGCATCATGTTCAGCGCAGCATCACGCGCCCGGTCTTTCTGGCTGAGCACAATCACCGCCGCCGAGCCAATGAAGCAACCATAGGGCTGCAGTGTGTCAAAGTCCAGCGGGATGTTGTTCAGGCTGGCCGGCAGGATGCCACCGGACGCACCGCCGGGCAGATAGGCATACAACGTGTGCCCTTCCAGCATGCCGCCGCAGTATTCATCAATCAACTCCTGCACCGTGATGCCGGCCGGCGCCAGCTTGACACCCGGATGCCGGACGCGACCGCTCACGCTGAAACTACGCAGACCCTTGCGCCCGTTACGTCCAAAACCGCTGAACCAGGCAGCACCCTTCTCCACAATGTCACGCACCCAGTACAGGGTTTCGAAATTGTGTTCCAGCGTAGGGCGACCAAACAGACCCACCTGGGCGATATAGGGCGGACGCATGCGTGGTTCACCACGTTTGCCTTCAATACTCTCGATCATGGCGGACTCTTCGCCGCAGATGTAGGCGCCGGCGCCACGGCGGAGCTCAATAGCGGGCAAGGGGCACGGCGGGCTGGCCTGAAGCCTGGCCAGTTCGGATTCCAGAATGGCGCGACAGCCGTGGTATTCATCGCGCAGGTAAACATAGCAGGTGTCGATGCCAACCACCTGAGCGGCAATCAGCAGCCCCTCCAGAAAACGGTGTGGGTCACGCTCCAGATAGGTACGATCCTTGAAGGTGCCAGGCTCGCCCTCGTCAATGTTCACTGCCATGACGCGCGGAGCGGGCTGATCCCGCACGATGCGCCATTTGCGCCCGGCGGGAAAGCCCGCGCCGCCCAACCCGCGCAGCCCGGAGTCTTCCATGGCCTTGATCACGGGCTCGGCATCCTGCTCGCCGAGTACCAGCGCGGCAGCCAGCACATATCCCCCATGCGCGCGATAGGTGTCATAGCCGGCGTAGGCAGGGGAAACCTCAATCGCCTTCGGTGCCGGAGAAACACTTTTCTCCGAATAACCGGACGCTACAAAATGTGTAGCTGCCTGCGCAACAGGATGAAGGGTTTCAGCCGATTTCACCACCGAAACAACCACCTCCGGCGTAGCCAGGGGAACCGGGTGCTGGTGCACCACGGCCACCGGTGCCTGCTCGCATCGACCCAGACAGGGGGCGGGGATGACCCGCACGTCAGCCGAACCCAGCAGAGCTGGCAAACGTGCCAGCAAGTCTTTGGCGCCTGCCAGCTCGCAACTCAAGCCGTCACACACCCGCACGGTCAGTCCGGGGGCCTGTGCATCCCCCTTCACCACCTCGAAGTGATGGTAGAAAGTGGCCACCTCGAACACCTCAGCCATGGGGATGTTCATTTCCCTGGCCAGTGCAACGAGGTGCCGGTCGTGCAGGCAGCGATAGGCATCATTGAGCCGATGCAAATGCTCAATCAGCAAGTCGCGGCGGTGTGGCGCTACGCCAACCAGTGCGCGCACCTCCTGCACCGACAGATCGTCTGCCTGACGACCTTTGAGTTTGCTTTTGCGACGAATGCGCTCACGCATGTCGTCCACAGAGCCAAGGGCCACGGTTTGTATGTCTGAGGCAGGGCTGGATGGGTTCATAAAAATATGTGCAGGCAAACTTGGGTGTGACTGAGTATCTGGCGCCTTTCAGCGCCCGGTCAAATTGATTTGAAACATGAACTGATTCAAAAACTAAATGCCGCAACGCAACATTTAATTGGTATCTGGTCAGGCGACCAACAATCCACTGTGCGCCGCCGCGTGGCGCAACCACGCACTGTCCTGTGCCAGCGTCAACGCGGCCTCGAGTGCACGCGACGGCCGGGCGGCCGAATGGGACATGAAGCCGACGGCCGTGCGTATCTCTGGACCTGTCAGGGGCAAGGCCTCCAGCTCCCGGTAGCCACGTACGGCGCCCACCAGCGCCCCGGGCATCACACTGCAGACGCTACCAGCCACCACACTGAGGGCCATGGTCAGAAGGGAGTTGGTCTCGATTGCCGGTTTCACTGTGACACCTGCCGTGGTAAAGGCGGCATCAACAATCATTCGGTTATGCATGTCAGGGGTGAGCAGACACAAAGGCAGCTCGGCTGCATCTTTCCAGCGGATTTTGGGGCCGATCTGAAGGCTGTCAGCGTGGGGTTTCGCCGCCCGGCGCAGCAGGAAATAGTGCTCGGTGTATTGCGGCCAGGCCGTCAGCCGCGTGCCTTTCAGGTCCATCCGCTCGGTATAGCCCAGCGCCAGGTCGATCGACAGGTCGCCGAGCCCTTTCTCCAGTTCAGTGGAACTCAGTGACAGCACAGCCAGCTGGATGCCTGGATGGCGGGCCTGCAGCATCGCCGCAAAACGCGCCAGGATGGGCATGGCTGTTGGAACGGCACCAATCCGCATGGCGCCTCTGGGAAGATTCGTTTCGCTGCTCAGTTCCTGTTGCAACAGCGCGTGCTCATGCAGCATGAAGTGGGCAGTAGCCAGCACGCGCTCACCTTCGGGTGTGAGACCCGCGTAGGTGCGGTCACGCTTGACAATGACCACATTGAACTCGGCCTCCAGAGCCCGCAGCGCGTTGGACAGCGCCGGTTGCGTGATGTGGCAGGCCTGCGCCGCACGTCCAAAATGTTTGTGCTCGTGAAGTGCAACCAGGTATTTCAGCGAGCTCAGGAGATTCATGCGGGATAGCCAGACTCAGCCAATCAGGTGTCTTTGGAGATCTTGATTGAGGGAAATTTCGAGGAAAAATCCTTGTTCTTGGCTGCGATCGACACCGCCACCTGCCGGGCGACCGCCTTGTAAATGCCAGCCACTTCGCCATCAGGATCAGCCACCACGGTAGGCTTTCCATTGTCGGCCTGCAGGCGAATCTGCATGTTGAGCGGCAGGGCACCCAGGTAATCCATGCCATATTCGGCCGCCATTTTTTTGCCGCCGTCAGCGCCAAAAATGTGTTCAACATGACCACAGTTGCTGCACACATGAACTGCCATGTTTTCCACAATGCCCAATATTGGCACACCCACCTTTTCAAACATCTTGATGCCTTTTTTGGCATCCAGCAAGGCAATATCCTGCGGCGTAGTCACAATCACCGCGCCCGTCATCGGAACGCGCTGGCTCAGCGTCAGCTGGATATCGCCCGTGCCGGGGGGCATGTCCACAATCAGGTAATCCAGATATTTCCAGTTGGTCTGACGCAGCAATTGCTCCAGCGCCTGGGTGGCCATGGGACCACGCCAGATCATGGCTTCGTCCTGCGCTACCAGAAAACCGATGGACATGACCTGCA
>JAABRC010000292.1 GCA_011391115.1 Candidatus Egaibacter danicus
CGCACCAGCGTTTGCAGCTCGTGGAATTCCCCCAACGGGTCCAGCGTGATGCCGTCAATGGTGCGCCAGGCCATGAAGCGCTCGGCATTGGCGCTCAGGCTGCCCAGCAGCGCCTCGGTCCCGTCGGAGATCACCAGCACCTCGTTGGTCTGAAACACGTCCGGAATCTGTTCCTTGTAGGTCTGGATCTGGTCAAAGGCCTTCCAGACATCGGCATTTACATCCGCCGGGTTCTTCAGCTCGATCAGCACCAGCGGCAGGCCATTGACAAACAGGATGATGTCGGGGCGGCGTGTGTGGTGCGATCCCTTAATGGAAAACTGGTCGACGGCCAGCCACTCGTTCTGCTGTGGGCTGGCCCAGTCGACCAAGCGCACAAAGTCGCCCCGGGTTTGGCCGTCTTTCTGGTACTGCACCGGCACGCCGGTGACTAGCAGGCGATGAAAGTGCTGGTTGGCCGACAGCAGCGCCGGGGGTCCGAAGTCCAGCACCTGTTTAAGGGCGTCTTCGCGGGCGGCGCTGGGCACGTTGGGGTTGAGGCGGCGCATCGCTTCGCGCAGGCGAAAGGTCAGAATCACCTGGCCGTAATGGGCACGCTCCGGCTTGGGGCCGTCATGGGCGATGTCGGGGCCGTAGGCGTGGCTGTAGCCAACGTCGGCCAGCCAGCCTAGGGTTTCCTGTTCAAGTTGGTCTTCGGTCAAGATGCCCTCCCAGGCTTTGAATATTTGTTATGCCCGCCTGTCGCTCGATCTTGGGTCGCTTGGCATTGCCTCAAGCCGCCCGCACCTCGGTCAGCAGATCAGGGTGGCGGTCAAGCACCTTGAGCAATTTGACCAGCGCCAGCGGCGGCTTGGTCTTGCCGTTCTCGTAGCGCGAGAACGCGTTGACTCCCCCGCCAAAAATCTCAGCCGCCTCGCGCTGGTCCAGAGCCAGTTTCTTGCGCACACTCACGATGAAGCCGGGGTCAACAATCGAGGCGTTGACTTGCTTGGAAAAAGCGCGCATTTCACGCATCACACGATCAGACTCAGTGGCATCCAGAATGGACTCGGCGCATGCGGGGCAAAAGTCCCCTTCCACCGCGAAGATGGTGGTGACTTCGCCCTTGTAGGTATGAGGCAGGTCACGGGTGTCGTGGATCAGTTCGGCCGCACCGCAAACAGGGCATTTCATAGTTATAGCTCCTTAAAAGACACAATCAACACATCGTCAATGACTGTCAGTTTCAAATAAACATCACCCGCAGGAGTTTTCGGGCGGTACACATCTTGCCAAACCGTGTGATCGGTGTGCGCCGTCATGCTCTTGTAAAAATCTGCAGGCGTGAGCGCCAACACCACCGCCAACATTCCCGGAAAGTCAAATCCCAACGCATCAGCGCCGATACGCGCAGCATGTGTGGTTCGCACCTTGCGCGCCTCCACCAGCGCCTTGATGGTCAGCAGTTTGCAATGGGGCGTGCTTTTTTCCATTTTGAAATATTAACCTAGTTGGTTTAATTTGGCAAGTTGGTTAGTTTTGCCATTATTGATGACTTGGCAAGCGGCTGATCAATGCAATAAGTGAAACTACAGTTCAAGTGGATTGTGGGTTCCTGATCGGCGATATAGCCTCGGTGGAGTGATGTGTCGGGGCTTCAGTCTTTTTGGGTGGTCTGCCGGACACCACAAGGCACCCAGCACCATCGACTGCATGTGGTCGTTTTCCAGATGGCAGGATTCGTCGCAGTAGATATGGATATGTTCGGTCATGACAGAGCTTCATCCAGTTTGTCCACGGATTCCGGCAGGCGCAACTGGCCCGAGATCAGGCGTGGGAGCAGAGTGTCGCGCAGGGTGGCTAGGGTTTGGGCTTGTATTTGGTTTGCAAAGATTCTTCCGTGGACCGGGCCAACGCATAAATCAAACTGCCGCAATATTTCAGGTGTAGGCATTGCAATAAGTTCACGCTTCAGGTCAGCAACGGTCACATGACCAAGACCCGTGGTCTGTTTGTTACGGGCCAATTCAGTAAACACAGGCTTCAAATAACGGAGCATTTGAAGAACAAACGTGCGCTCCTGACGTACCCGCGGCAGCACACGAAAGATGTGCTGATTCAGCCAGGCTGGCTCGAAAGTCCAAACAAATGTTTCGATGGATGTGTCTGGGTTCCCAGACCACGAAAACAAGATGTCACCTGTCTCAATGAGGTATTTGTCGGGCATGGCCACGTCCGAATAGGCCGTTTGAACTGTAACCCCTGACTTCAGTTCTGCAATCTTGATGATTGGTCGCCCCCTACATTCGGCGTTTGGTTCAAAGGCTTTGTAGGCTGCGCCATTGATGAACGTAGCCATATCGTAAATAGGTGCTGTGACCCACCCCCGCGGCACCAGGCCCAGCTCCGATTTCTGGAAGCTGTCGGGAAACCGTGCCGCCGTGGCCTCATCCATGCCTTCGGGGGCGCGGCCTTCCATCTTGGCGCGCACCGGGTCGAAATCGACAAACCAAGACTTGAATAGCGCCTGGGCGATGGCTTCCAGCGTGGCGTTGGTTTCACGCAGGAGGGTGATGCGGTCATCGAGGGTACGGAGAGCGCCGACAACCTCTCGCTGCACGTCCAAAGGCGGAGCTGAAATTGGAAATGAGCCAAACTCAACGAGCGGGATTCGATCAACGGTGCTTCCATGAATGGTTCTCTGCCGAATGACATCTTGGAAGTCGGGACTGAGATATGCGTAAAGCAGGTAATCCGGTATAGCTTTTGCGGGATCTACACGCATGAGTGCCATGCGACGACCTAGACAGCAACGCAAGCCTGCTGGAATCACGGCTACTTGTCCCAGTCGCGTCTCATAGGAAAAAACGATGTCCCCAGCTTGGGGAACAACGCGCTTTGTCCATTTAGTAAAGTCATCTTCCGAAAGATATTCAAGTGCCGAGAGGTCCAGTTGACCGTTATTCAAAGACGAAATACCAAGAAATACCGGACCCTCATCAGTCTTTTTCGGAGTGGCGTGAGGCCCGTCGTAAATTCCGAGACATAAGGAACCAATTTCTACAGTCTGCCACTCAGAACTCATACCCCAGCCCTCCCAGCTTGGCGCGTATCAACTGGTCAAGCTCCGCGCCATTGGCCATTTGCTCACCCAGCTTTTCTGTGAGCTGTTGCATCTTGGTGGCGAAGTCTTCGTCGTTGTCTTCGACCTCTTCGGCACCGACATAACGACCGGGGGTGAGCACATGACTGTGCTGGGCGATCTCGGCCAGGGTGACGCTGCGGCAGAAGCCAGGGATGTCCTGGTACTCACCGGCATCCTCTTCACCGCGCCAGGCGGCCACGATGCCCGCAATGCGCTCGATCACCTCGTCAGTCAACTCGGACTGCACCCGGCTGATCATGGTGGCTTGTTTGCGGGCGTCGATAAATAACACTTCACCCTTGCGGTGGGTTTTCTGCTTGACCAGAAACCACAGGCAGGCTGGAATTTGGGTGTTGAAGAACAACTGGCCCGGCAGCGCAACCATGACCTCGACCACATCGGCCTCGACCATGGCGGCGCGGATGTCACCCTCGCTGTTCTGGCTCGAACTCATGGAGCCGTTGGCCAGCACGATGCCGGCGCGGCCCGTGGGTTTAAGGTGGTGCAGCATGTGCTGCAGCCAGGC
>JAABRC010000293.1 GCA_011391115.1 Candidatus Egaibacter danicus
GGCCATTGCGCAATTGCCTTGCCGCATAAGGCCTGGTGGGAAATAGGAATTGTGGGGGAAAGAAGCGAATGAATCGAGGACTGAACATACAGATGGAGATGCCCAGCCCAAGCGGAGAAGAGCTCAAAGCCGCACGCCTGAAAACCGGATTGAGCCAGGTGGAGGCCGCTGCGCTGATGGGCTATCCCGTTCAGACGGGGAGCCGGGGAGGACTTCAGTCCAGAACCTGGCAGGCGCTGGAGAGCACGGGTGATCCGCGCAATATGCCGGGACCTGTGTTTGCATTGTTCCAATTGCTTACTGGGACCCATGCCGAATATGTTTTGGTGAAGAGCGATTCCACTCCTGCGGCAAATGCAGCCCAACTACCCACCGATTGAAGGGTTCTGAGAGTCAGCTTTAGACCCATAGCGGCCGCACACTGGACCCGCATGGAACACACCGGCGAGTGGGAAAGCTGACCTTCGATTTCGCTGGAAGCCGTCGCTCACCGGCAGTGCCAAACACTTGGAAGCAGTCAACCAAACAAGGATGTCAGTTTTCTTGGCTGTCAGGCTCCTGGGCAGCGGAAGCAGTATTCCACGAACGGCAGGTTACGAGCAGTCCAGTTTTGTGATCGACAAAGGCCTTCGACGAAGTTCAAGCGCAACGGTAATCTCATACCAAAGCACAGTCGAATTGCTAACCATGCATCGGCATTTCGATTTGCAAAGTCCGCGTATGTTCCCATGAACGTGACCTGCTCCCCATAAACCGTACCAGCTACTTTTCCAAGAAGTCCATCAACCCGGAGAATGATGGACATGAGAACAAGCAAATTCAGCGAAGAGCAGATCATGGTTTTTTGCGGCAGACCGAAGCCGGAATGCCGGTCAAGGCAATCGGACGAGAACACGGCTTCAGCGACGCCTCCTTCTACAAGTGGCGCACCCTCCACGGATTCGGTATGCCCTCCCGGTTGATACCGCAAATTTTCTATTTATACTACTTCCTGGATTCGGCGCAATCTACGCGGGTCCTCTTTTCTTGGCGCAAGTATGATTCTGGCGGCGCCTTGATTTCGGCAAAAAACGCGGCTTATTCCACCCAGCGCCGCCAACCGGAGTGCAATCTTGGCTCTCAAACCACCCCTGATGGATTTGCCCATCAAGACCTCTGATCGCGGCTTCTACCGCGGCTTCTCCAAGCATGTGACGATCACGGCCAAGCTGTTGGTTGCTGCGCTCATCTTGTGGGCCATGATCTTTCCAAAAGATTCAAGCACCTTCCTGGGCAACATCAATAGCACCATCCTTGATTCGTTCGGGTTTTGGTATGTGTACGTCATGGCTTTTTTCTTCATTTCTTGCTTGGGCCTTGCGATGTGGCCGGCTTCGGGCCGCCTGAAGCTGGGATTGCGAGATGACAAGCCTGAGTTTTCGAACTTTTCATGGTTCTCGATGATGTTTGGCGCTGGTATAGGCATCGGCATGCTGACCTTCGCCACCGCCGAGCCGATGTACCACTTCGCCAAGAACCCGGCAACTATCAAGGCGCTCACCGAACCTAGTACGCTGGGCAACGTGCGCGACGCTTACATCTGGTCGTTCACCCACTGGGGCCTTGCGGCCTGGGCGACCTATGCGATCGTCGGGCTGTCGCTGGGTTATTGCTCCTACCGCCGCGGCTTGCCCTTGACCATTCGCGCCGGGCTCACGCCCATCTTTGGCAGGCTGATGTCTGGGCCCGTGGGGCACATCGTCGACGTGGTCGCCGTGGTGGCGACCGTGTTGGGTGTGGCGCAAACTCTTGGATTTGGGGTGGAGCAATTCGTCTCGGGCATGTCGCGCATCGGTGTCGGAGACTGGCTCTATACCGTCGCTGCCGACGGCACGCGCTCATCGTCCAATGCCGGCATCATCGCGTCTTTGCTGGTGATCATGGGTGCATCCACGTTGTCTGCGCTCTCTGGCGTGGGCAAGGGCATCAAGTGGCTGTCGAACATCAACATGGGCCTGAGCTTCTTGGTGCTGGCCTTCTTCGCCATCTTTGGCTCCACCCTGTTCGGGCTTCAGGCGCTGTTTGTGGGCATGTGGGACTACGTGGCCTCCATCCCCGGCAACCTGTTCGCCGTTTGGCGCAAAGATGGCACCCCGGTCGGGGATGCGCTGGCTGGCTGGCAGGGCGGTTGGACCATTTTTTACTGGGCCTGGTGGATCGCATTCGCACCGTTTGTGGGCTTGTTCCTGGCCCGCATCTCGCGTGGTCGCACGGTGCGAGAATATGTGCTGGGCGCCATGATCGTGCCGTCGATCATGTGTTTTGTCTGGTTTGCCCTCGTCGGCGGTACCGCCATCGATCTGGAGCTGTCGGGCAAGGCGGCTGGCGCCATTGCTGGCGCTGGCCAGGAGTCGCAGTTGTTTGCCATGCTGGGTGTGATGTTGAGCCCCAATCTGGCATGGGCCATGTCGGTCGTGGTGGTCGTGCTGCTGCTGACTTACTTGGTGACCTCGGCCGACAGCGCGGTGCTGATCATCAACACCATCAACGCCGCAGGCGACGAAGGCCCCAAGGCCCGTCCGCACATCCTGTTCTGGGGTGCGGCCTTGGCCTTGGTGGTGGGCGGTCTCATCATCGCTGGTGGTTTGGGCGCGATCAAAACGGCTATGGTCATTGGCGCGCTTCCTTTCAGCCTGGTCATGGTGCTGCTGTGTGCCTCGCTGATCAAGGGCATTGTTCACGACGGTTTGCGCGAGAAACATGGCGTGCCGACAACAGCCGAAGCATGGGATGCCCCTGATTTGTAATCTGACCGCAGCAGCCCGAAAACCCGAAGTCACGGCCATTGTGTGCCGGATTTTCTAGTTGGCGGGTGGTTGCTGTTCAATGTGCGGGTAGCTGACGAACGTGTCTGAAAGTTTTCGGGTGAATCATTTCACCCCATTTCTTCGTTTGATCTGCAAAATGGTCATGTTGGATATGCCGGGCAGTTCCTGGTGAACGCGGGGGCAATCGGGTTCGAGGTGCTGGGACTTTCGTGTCACGGGTGGCCGATACAACCGGGCCCGCATCTTCGTCACTCAAGGTCTGGGCCTGTGCCCAGTCCACACCTACTGCGCGGGCGTAGCTGGCGATGTCGCTGATGGTCGTTTGGGAGATGCACAGTGCAGCGCCGATCTGGCGGGTGCTCAAGGCTTTACCATGAAGCAGTTGAAGTGTGTGCCGCAGTTTGGACGTGAATACCCTTGATGTGGGTATAGCTCCTTCAGGCTCAACCGAATGGCTGGTCTGGAGTTGCCAGATTGAAAAGTCGGAGGACAGCAATCAGCCTGAAGCGGTTGATGGAAGTAACCTTCCCTTGACAAAACCGGGAATGATTTGCATACCCAAAACTTGATTGGGTCTGTTTCTGTCTATTTCAGGTTGGTCTGTGGGTGAACAGTTCAAGGGGCAATATGCAGTTGATCGGGTTCAAGCATTAAAAATCGGGCGTAGCGCCGATCTTTGCGGCTGCCATCGTCGCTGACGATGATGATGCGCCGCTTGCCCCCTATCATGGCTGAACATGCGGCGATACCCGTAGGAGATGCGCTGTTGATAACCGATCGCTTCTTGGTGCCGAATACGCCTTTTTCCTTGGCGCGCTCGAGCAATGTGTCGAGCTCCG
>JAABRC010000294.1 GCA_011391115.1 Candidatus Egaibacter danicus
TTATTCAAGGAGTAGTGCGATGATTGGAGAAGGTAGACAAGTAGTGCAATGCTTTCGCGCAGTATCGGCCTACGGCAAAGAAATTGAAGCATTATGCGAAACGCTAAATGCACGACTTACCCAAGAAATTGATAACCTAAATGGCGACTTACCATGCAAAGTTGCAGGGGAATTTAGGGAGGAATCCAAAGAAGATGATTGTGGTTGGATTTATACCGATGTCGCTTATTCATTGCCATTGATGGGTAGGACCCTTCGAACAAAAAGAGCAGAAATGTATCTTTGTTACCAAATTAGCCTTACGGGTGATGGGATGTCGTTTGAAGGAAATGAGGAGCCGTTGCTCCACGTTTGTTTCTGGGATATCGAAATAGGCTTTGGCGACGAAGGCATGCCCATGACTTATCCGGTTAATCAGGAGCATCACCCGCGTCTAAAAGACAATCGCCTTATTCTTTGGGAAGGGACTGGCACGGACTGGAAAAAAAATCAATGGACTTTCACTCTCCGTTTGCTTGAGCTGGGAACAAGCCAGGATTTGCACGATCGAGTGATTAAACCCGCAATCGCGCTATTGCGTGGGGTCGATGTTATGACAGCACTCCCGGATGACTTGGCGGGCCTCGTTATGTATCGGGACGAAACAGTTCTCAACCCAGCAGCTCAAGAAAGTGCCGCCGTCGAATAAGATCTGCATGGTAATCAGCCGGTAAATCCGAAGTTGCGAGAAGTAGAATTTTCAAAGAAGGAAGTTCTACGTGAAGAAGTCAAGATCTACCGATAGCTAAATCAGCGAAGTGCGGCGGCCTGTATCTCGCTATCGTTCATTGCTTGATGCCTTTCATACCAATTTCGTACAGCTTTTTTGAAAGCTCCAGCAGGCAGATATTGCCAATTGGCACTATGACGAAATTCTGATCATCATCAGTTGAGATCAATGCGTTTTCGGCGTAGCTGATAGTCCAACCGTCCGGGTGTTTGTAAAGTAGTTTCGGTGTCAGTGTGTAGGTCATGCGGTCGTTCACAGCGCACCTCCCCTGCGGAGTTTGCCCAGCAGCTCCTGAGTGGCTGCCATTGCCTTGATGCTGCCCATAATGGCAGCGCGGTTGGCCTCAATGTAAGCGGCTTGTTCTTCGTCCTCCTGGTGCGTCTGGTGAGAATCACAAACATCAGTCGGACAGGGCTCCCGGCGTTTTCCCGGACTGATGAGGAAGGAAACCAGATTCAGACAGCCGGGTTCGTTGATGGCACGGGGGGCATTGAAAGCGGCGCAGTTGGCGCATGTGCGGGTGGTGACGTTCATGAGTTGTCTTTCTGTACAGCGGCTTAATGGCAGTTTCCCGCGTCTTCTGCACCCTGCGGATTATTGATTTCCATCCCGATAAGCATCAGCATGTAAGCCGCCTGAGCAATGGCGGTATCAGGACTTTTGCTGATGGACCCCGGGCGGATGCCGTAATTGATGACCGGTGCGAGAAGGCTGAACGCCTCGACAAAGTTGTTCGCCAGCATCGCGTCATAGGCTGCTTCAAAATGCTGAGTGCAACTGATGTCACATGAAACACATATGGCGGTCTGCAACAGGTTTTCTACCGTGGTGACAACTGGCTGGTTGACCGTGAACTCTTCACCGTAGCCAATGACTCGGTTCTCATATCCGTCCGGCGTAACTGATGTGTCAATTCGCGCGACGTGCGTCACGCCAGACTGAAGTTTGGCAATTTCCTGTTTGAAAAGTTCTTCGGCCTTGTCTTCCCAGCTTTCAGCGACGTATTGCTCAATGATTTTCGTGATTTCATCAATGTAGGCGCTTGGCAGGTAGTCAAGTGCTGCAAGGTTGGCGTTAAGGCGTGAGGTTGAATTTGTGGATTGATTGGTGGTTGTCATGATGATGTTCTCAGTTGGTGCCACGGCTGCGTCAGGATTGCCGATAGCGGGTTTTTTAGGGTTGGGTGGCGCGGGGGGCCAGATCTGGGTGCGAAGTGGCGGTGAGTTGAGTTAAAGGGTCTGATGGGTCAAGCATTCCCTTTAGTTATGAAGTGATAGGGCTCCACCGGGGACGTGCGGTCATCACAGAATCTCAGACTGTCATGGTCATGCCAAAGCTGGAGAGATCCCTCCCAGGCTCCATTGCGTTGTTTGTCGCACCGCAGAATGCCGCATGGTTCAGCCAAGGCATCCATATTGTTCGGGTTGGTATCGAGCTTGGCGAATTTCTTTTTGTTCATCCAAACGCTCAGCACATTTGCCGCTTGGTCACTGATAGCACTGGATCCGCGGATGTCGTAACGACTTGGCGGGTTGTCCTCGCTGGAGTTGCCGCCGGGTTTGCGGCAATGGGCAACAACATGGACATGGAGTCCGGTTTCTTGCGCCAGCCTGCATAGATCGGTGCTGAACTGCTTTTGCTCGTCCAGGTTTTCCTCGCTGGAGCAAACCATCATCCAGGAATCCAAAATGATGTGCGTGCCCTTGTGAACGTCTACAAAGTACCGGCACAGCGCCAGCGCCCGGGCTGGTGCAATGCGGCCAATGTGATCAAACAGCCAGAGCTTGCCGTTTGTCCAGTTATGAAAGACATCGATCAGCTCGGCAACCGGATGTGACATGCCGCAGGCCTGGCGGGTCATCCGGCTCATAGTTCGCCAGGGCAGCATTTCCAGGCTGACGATCAGCACCCGTTCGCCTTGAAGCGCCAGATCAATCGCACACTGCGAGGTCATCATGGACTTGCGGTGGCCGTTGTAGCCGGTCCAAACTGAAACCTCACCAGGCCGGAAGTGCATTAAGCCACGGGCCTTTCGAAGCAGTAAGCCTGGTGCTTTGTCGGCCAGGGCATAAGGATCCAGGTCGGCTATGACTTGATCCGAAAAATCTGCAGCGCTGCGAACGGAGGCCCGGAAGTCGGGCGCGTCCATGTAGCTGTCCAGTGACGCTGTGTCGGCAATCAGTTCCATATGGCCTCTTGTTCAAATGTGTGTTTGTCTTGTTGCTGGGCTTTGGCATCCAGCAATGCATCTGTTTTGGCTTTGGCCAGATCCCGGTGCCAGTCGCCATCACCCAGCCAGTCCTGAACCCAGGCGCGCTGCCAACGGACCGCCTTGATCCGGGGCTTAGTGAAGCAGATCTGCCAGCCCAGGCAGCGCTCACGGTCGATGACATCAATCTGAGCGGGTGCCGCGCGGTCGATGGCGGAAAGGATGCTGTCGAGCCGGGTCTTTGAGTCGATCAGCAGAACTACAGGCAATCCTTTGAGCCAGTCCCAGCGATAGTCCAGATCGGGTTCGACGTAGACCTTAGGGTTTGGGCTGTCCAGCCAGCCTCCTGCCAGGATGATTTCAATCGCACCGGCTGGCTTCATGCCCTTGGCGCGGGCATTTGCAATGGCCCGTGCATCACCGCGGGGAAAAGGGATGTACCTCATCGTGCACCCTCCCATGGCTTGGGTTCTGCATTGGCGGGGCTGGTGACATCATCCTCCCAGCGACGTTGATTCAGATACGTGGCCGGATTTGGCACAAACATGCCGCTTTCCTTTTGCCAATCCTGACCTGCCTTGCGCCGCTCAATGTCCGCCAGGATGGTGGGTAACAGGTGCTCATTGATCTTGGCTGACTTGAAGGCCTTGGCGGCTGCTGGCTTG
>JAABRC010000295.1 GCA_011391115.1 Candidatus Egaibacter danicus
CCCACGGACGCACCCAGTTCAATGAGCCGCACGCCTGGGTTGACACCGACAACGAGCGCGCATTCCTGCTCGCAACCGAGCGGCTGATCGGCATGGGTCATCGCCGCATCGCGTTCATCAATGGTCACCCCAACATGACCTTTGCGGCGTTGCGTGAGCAGGGTTTTCGCCAGGCCATCAAGGTGCATGGCCTGGACGCAGCAGCCTGCCCGGTCCGACACGGTGAAGTGACGGCCGCCAGCGGGGAACAGATTGCTACTGAATTAATAGCTGCTTACGCAATGAATACGAGGTCTGGAGCAGGAAATACGGGTCAAATTACGGCTATTTTGTGTGCCACCGATGCAATCGCGCTGGGTGCCATGGCGGCCATCCGGCGCGCCGGCTTGACCGTTGGGCGTGACGTTTCTGTCATTGGCTATGGAAACACCGAAGCCGGCCTGTATGCCGAGCCACCCCTCACGACGATTGACCACGCCATTGTGGACAACGGACGCCATCTGGCCGACCTGCTCATGCGCGAGATCAACGGGGAACCAATACAGGGCCTCACCCGTCTGGAGCCCGTCCACCTGATCGCCCGTCAGTCCGACGGACCTTGCGTCGAAGCTTGAAATATGCCCGTGCGACCTTAACCAAGACCTTTCAACAGGAGACAAACCGTGAAACTCAAGAAACTGACCCTCGTAGCCAGCCTTTTCATTGCAAGCATGAGCCATGCACAGACCAATGTGGTGTCTACCCAGATGCGCCCGGTAGAGGAGGCTGAAAAAGTCCGAACAATCATTCTCAAAGGTGCGCCAGATGCCGTGAACTTCATCCCTGAAGATGGAAACACCTATTTCACTCGCATGAAGGCGGAACTGGGAGCCGCGCAAGGCAAGGTGCACGCGACCATTGCTCTGGACGGTGAGTTGTCCCCCGTGAACCAGATCGGCGGCCTCAGTGATCTGGATGATTTGGCCAAAAGACTGTCTTCCACCCGTGAGTTTTCGAGCTCGGCCATGGACCTCGGCAAGATGGGCGGCTCCAACCAGCGCTTCATCCCGTTGATGACCAATACCTTCCAGATGGTTGCCAACAAGAAAGCGCTGCAGTATTTGCCTGCCGGCGCCAATATCAATGCCTTGACCTACGTGCAGTTGAGGGATTGGGCCAAGGCCATGAAAGAGGCTACCGGTGAAGGCAAGCTTGGCTTTCCGGCCGGACCAAAAGGTCTCATGCACCGCTACTTCCAGGCCTCCTTCTATCCAAGCCACACCGGGGGTATTGTTCGTACGTTCAAGAATGCCGACGCTGAAAAAGCATGGGCAGATTTCCGGGAGATGTGGGCGTATGTGAACCCGCGCTCAACGGGCTATGGTTTCATGGAAGAGCCACTGAAAACCGGTGAAGTGTGGGTGGCGTTTGACCACACCGCCCGCTTGCTTCCAGCCTTGAATGACAAACCCGCTGACTTTGTCGCCTTTCCTGCACCGTCGGGCATCAAGGGGCGTGGCTTCATGCCTGTCATCGTGGGCATGGCCATTCCCAAGAATGCCGGGGACAAAGCTGCTGCCGAGCGTGTGATTGACCATATGACCAAACCTGCGACGCAGGCGCTGATTCTGAAGGAAATTGGATTCTTTCCAGTTGTGAAATCTGATCTCAGTCAACTCTCCCCCGGCGTTCAGATGGCCTCGCAGGGTATGGGCGCGGTCTTTTCTGCCAAAGACGGTCGTGCATCCCTTCTGCCGGTGCAACTGGGTGCTAAAGGCGGCGAGTTCAACAAGCTGTTTGTGGACACCTTCACCCGCATCGTTCTGCGCAACGAAGACATTAAGGTGGTGCTAGGCGAGCAGGGTAAGCTGATGGATGCCCTGATCAAGGAGGCTGGAGCACCCTGCTGGGCTCCCGATGCCGGGAGCGGCACTGCCCCTTGCCCCGTTCAGTAGACTGATCGCACGATTTAGCCTGGCCTGGCCATGAACGCCCAACGCGCGCCCTACGTGCTGATCGCGCCCAGCGTGATTTTTCTGCTGGTTCTGTTCATCTGGCCACTGGCGGAGACTGCGCTGATGGCGTTCAAAACCGCTGACGGCACCTGGACCAGCCAGTATGTTTCCAAGATGCTGGGTGACCTCAACTTTGGCATTGCCCTTAAGAACACCCTGATCCTGGTGGCCATCGTGGTGCCACTACAAATGGTGGTGGCATTGGGCATGGCCATGATGTTGCAGAACATGGACCGTGGCCGCATGGCCTTCCTGTATATCTGGACCATTCCGCTAGGAGTGAGCGATCTGGCGGCTGGCCTGGCCTGGCTGGCGATCTTCAATGACCGGGGCTACTTCAACACCGTGTTGTCTGGCATGGGGTTCATCAGCGGCCCGACGTCATGGTTGAGTTACCAGAACCCTGCCGCCCTGTTTGTCTGCGTCATCATTGCCGAAATCTGGCGTGCTACCGCGATTGTTCTGGTCATTCTGGTGGCGGGCGTGCAACTGATTCCCAAAGAGTACAACGAGGCTGCTGAAGTGTTTGGTGCCAGCCCGTGGAAACGCTTTATGAAAATCACACTGCCGTTGCTGAAACCCAGTTTGCAGAGCGCCTTGATACTGCGTACGGTGCTGGCTTTCGAGGTTTTTGCCGTGGTTTACGCCCTGGCCGGGCGGAACCTGCCCGTACTGGTGGGCGAGGCCTACAACTGGCAGGGCGCTTATCAGAACACGAATGTGGCTTCTGCCTACGCGCTGTTCATTCTGGTGGTTTCCATTGCGTCCACGCTGGTGTACTTGAAGGTGCTGAAGGTCAAGCGGGAGACACTGTCTTGAAACAAAGTCAAAAATTCCTGTACACCATGGCAGTTGTGCTCGCCATTTGCTGGCTGGTGCCCATCTATTTGATTGGCATCAGTGCGCTAAGCCCAAAAGACGCAGCCACAGCTTGGCCTAAAAGTCTATTGCCCCTGCATATTTCATTTGACACCCTGGGCTTCTTTGTCCACTACACAGGGGTATGGAAGGCGGTTCTTAACAGCGTGATCGTTGCTTTGTTGACCATGTTGTTTGCTATCGTGTTGGGCGCACCCGCAGGCTACGCCCTGGCGCGATACGACTTCAAGGGGCAAAACATCTATCGCGTGCTGATTGTGATGACGCGGGCGTTTCCGCTCGCGATTCTGGCGTTGCCTCTGGTTACACGTTTCATCAGCGTCGGCCTGTACGACACTCAGTTGGGCGTGGCACTGGTACACACCGCGCTGGCATTGCCATTTTCCATTCTGGTTTCTTCCTCTCTTTTTATGGGGATTCCGCGAGAACTGGAAGAGGCCGCGTGGACGCTGGGATGCAACAAGGTTCAGGCGTTCATGAAAATCGTGATGCCACTGGCCTTACCCGGCATGGCTGCTACCATGATTTTCAGCTTTGTAATTTCATGGAATGAAGTGTTTTCTGCCAGTGTGCTCACACTGAATAACAGAACGCTTACCGCCTTTTTGTTTGCCAGTCTGGAGGAAAGTCCCCTGCATTTTCGTTATGCCGGTGGCTTTTTCCTGATTCTTCCCTCACTCATCTTCATCTTTGTGGTGCGCAAATACCTGTTCAGCATGTGGGGCATTTCAAACCGCTAGGGAGTAATTCATGTCGGCCATTT
>JAABRC010000296.1 GCA_011391115.1 Candidatus Egaibacter danicus
ATATTCGACGAGGGCTAGGTGCCAATTTAGCACATAAAATCCGCGTTTTCAGCCAACTCTATCCACGGTCATGAATTCTCCACTACGCCGTTGCGCCCTGCCCCTGTGTCTGCTTGCTGTGCTCGTGCTCGCTGGTTGCGCCACCGGCATCAAAACCAGCGACGCCAATCCAGCGCCCATGATCGGGTTTCAGAATCTGGCGTTGAACCCCGCCAATGGTGGCCAGCTCGTTGACGGCGCTGCGCTCAAGCCGGGTGACATCATCCTCACCGCGGACAACGGGCTGAAGTCGTCCGGCATCCGCCTGGCGACGCTGTCGCCCGTCAGCCATGCAGCGGTCTATCTGGGCGACAGTCAGGTGGTGGAGGCCGTTGGTGAAGGCATTCGCCGTCGCACGGTGGCCGATCTGGTGGCTGAAGAGGTGACTGTGGTGGCTTTTCGCCACCCGGCCATCACGGCCGAGCACGTCAGCAAGATGAATGCATTTGCCGCCCGGCACGTGGGGCAGAAATACAACTACGTGGGCATCATGCTGCAGGCGCCGTTCACTATAGAGCGGCGGGCCTGCGAGCTGCCACTGGTGCCGTCTCTGGTGCGCGACTTCTGCCTTCGCGGCGTGGCCGCCGTGCAGCTGGGGCTAGGCCGCAACGACCAGTTCTTCTGCTCGCAGTTTGTGCTGGAAGCCTACCGCAGCGCGGGCCTGCCGCTGACCGATGCCGACCCGCGCCTGATCAACCCCGGCGACCTGCTGCACATGCGCGAAGGCGATATTCCTTCGGTGCGGATCCATCAGGCACTGCAGTATGTGGGGCATTTGAAGTCCCCGCCGCCCCAGGTTGTGGCTGCCAACAGCAGCGGTTCGGTCAAGCCTTGAGGGCAGCTGTTCCACACCCGTGGCAGAACTTGGAGAAAGCACTCTTGCGGGTGTTGCAGTGTCCGCAGTGGTCATGCAAACCAATGCCGCAGTGGGGACAGAAGTCGTTTTTGGCATCCTTCAAATCCACCGGGCGCTCACAGCCCGGGCATAAACCCTTGGCCAAACGGGCGAGCGCGGTGTCGTAACTGAGTTCCTCACGGCGCCGCGCATCGGGTAACTGCTCGGCCAGTTTTTGCCGCTCCAGATAGCGGTTGAGGGCCAGAATGGCGTATCGCCCCACCAGAGCGGTGATACCAATACCAACGATGTAGCGAACGTAGCCGCCGTAGCTGGGCAAATACGGTACCAGCTCCACAAAGAATGCAAACAGCGCAAAGAAGATGAAGCCCCACACAAACGGCCAGTAGGTGCCTTTGCGCTTTTTCACAAACAGCCAGCCCGCCACCGCCAGCAGCGGCAAGGTGAGCATCAGGCGGTACAGAAACACACGCAGCTCTTGCGCACGCCCGGCTTTGTGCCAGGCCACTTGTGCCGTGTTTTGAAGATCCTGCAACTGCGCGTTGGCGCGGCTCTCCGCCTGGCTGGCGTTGAGGGCCGCTTGCTGTTGCGTCTCAACCCGCGCAAGCGCTTCCCGCTCGGTCTTGCGCAAATCGTCCAGCTGCTCCGTGCGCTGGATGAGCTCGGTGTCCTGGTCCGCACGCGCCGTGGCGCGACGGGTTGCGAGCCAATTGCTGAAGGTTTCGCGCACAGCCTGGTTGTCAGCCTGCGCTACCTTGAGCTGGAGCTGAGCCTGCTCCAGCGTCTCTTGTGCATCCTTGCCAGCGCGCTGCGCGTCCTTGATGGTCTGACGAAGTTTCGGCGTGGCAACCGGGTCCATGAAGTCGTCCAGTGTCTGGCGCTGCTCCACTTTGGGCAGGTCGCCCACGATGGTGCCGCCCAGACCGATCAGAAAACTGGCGAACACAAACGCCACCAGCCACAGGCCGCGACGAAACCACTTTTCAGACAAACGTAGCGCTTTGCTCATGAGTACCTCCAGGATTGAACACAGGTTATATGGATTGCCGTTCAACCGCCCACGTGCATGGTGAACAGTGCGCCGTTGGACAGCTTGCACTGGCCGCTGCCCAGCGTGGCCGAGTTCATCTGGTAGCGGCAGTTGATGTAGCTGCCGCGGTTGCCTGCGCCATTGGCCACGCCTTCACGCGCTGAGCCCGCCACGCGGGTCGCTTCACCCGTGAAATTTTCACCGTTGATGGCGGTGCTGAAGGTGCCGCGGCCATGGAGGTCGTTGGTGACCACCGCGCTGACCATGCCGTACGACGCGGCCAGATCATTGGCGGGGTAAAGGCGCGCGGCAAAGGTCACCGGCGCAGCGGGCTGTGGCGCCGGGGCATAAACGATAGGACCGGGGTTGTTCGCGGGTTGCATCGGCACGACGTAGCAGCCAGCCAGCGATGCCGTGCCCGCCACGATGCCAGCCAGCGCCACGCGACGCACCATACGGGTAGAGAAAGTAGAAAGAAACTTCATATGTTTCCAGGTTGCCCAAGCACATGCTTGTGAAGGCAGTGTGCTCCCCGGGGGCATAGAAGTCTCTTAATTTGATACAAGTACTAATTTAATGAACTTCAGGTATCAAAATATGCGCCCAAACTGCCTTTGTCTACGGACTCAGTCACCTTCAGCAACCTGGGGCTCATCCTTGAAAAGCGCCATGTCGCGAATATTCTTCTGAACAGCAATGCCGCCCAGGACGCACCAATAAACGCGCCGGTGGGGCGTTGAAGTTGAGGGATCATTTGGTTCCTAAAAAGATTGGCAAGAAGGGGCGCCAATATACCCCACACACTTTTCGGCCCTGGCAGACAAAACGACGCCCGACAAGCCTCTTTATGTTGTTTGCAAGGCTGCAACCCTGGCCCGCAACGACTCCGGCTGCACTTCGCCCGGTGCAAAGGCCTCACCCACATTCAGCCCTACACGGTTGAACAGGCCGCGCCTGAATGGCCGCACCATGGCTCCACCTGTTTCCACCCGACTGAAGAAGGAGCCCCAGAGGTTGGTAAGCGCCATGGGGATAACTGGCACACTTAAACCCTGCTGGCTGGTGCGCTCCAGAATTTTCATGATGCCACCCTTGAATTCCTGCAGCGTACCGTCCTTGGTAATGCCGCCTTCCGGAAAGATGGCCAGCAGGTCACCTTCCTTGAGCACCTTGGCCGCAGCATCGAAAGCAGCCTCGTAAGCGACCGGGTCTTCGACGCGCGGCGCAATGGGAATGGCCTTGGCCAGCCTGAACAACCAGCCCAGCACCGGCACCTGAAAAATACGATGGTCCATGATGAAGTAGATGGGCCGCGGACTGGCGGCCATCAACAACACGGCATCGACAAAGCTCACATGGTTGCAGGCCAGAATGGCAGCCCCTTGAGTGGGAATGTGTTCATCACCCGTCACCTTGAAGCGGTAGACGACGTGCGACAACACCCAGGCCAGAAACCGCAGCAGGTATTCAGGCACCAGCATGAAGATGTAAAACGCCACGACCGTGTTGGCAATGCCCGTGAACAGGAAAATCTGTGGAATGGTGAAACCGCTTTTGAGTAACAACCCGGCGATCAGCGAGCTGGCAATCATGAACAACGCATTCAATATATTGTTGGCGGCGATGATGCGGGCGCGGTGCGTGGGCTGGCTGCGCAACTGGATCAAGGCATACATGGGCACGCTGTACAGACCGGC
>JAABRC010000297.1 GCA_011391115.1 Candidatus Egaibacter danicus
GTGCTGCCCGATGCGTTCGGTTGCCCGACAGCCATGGCCGGTGCATCGAGCAGCAGTTGCAAACGCGCCCGCGCCCGTGACAGGCGTGACATGACGGTGCCAATTGGCGCGCCCGTCACCCGGGCAATATCTTCATAACGCATATCTTCCATGCTGGCCAGCAACAGCACTTCCTGCTGTTCCTCGGGCAACTGCAACAGGCAGCGCTGCAGGTCAATTGACAGGTCCTGGCCCGCATCAGGCGCTGCCAGTTCATTCGGCACATCGTCCAGTTCAACCTGGACACCGGCCTGACGCTGCCGGGCCAACCGGCGCACGTCATTGGCAAACAGGTTATGCATCAACGTAAACATCCAGGCCCGCAAATCGCTGTCGGGCACCCACAGTCTCCATTTGGAGCAGGCCCGCTCCAGCGTGTCCTGCACCAGATCATCGGCCACCCAGGCGTTACCGGTCAGCGCCCGCGCATAACGGCGCAAGCCGGGTATCTGGGCGACGATCCGGGCGTGATCCACGTTTGTTGGTAGCTGTACGGGCCCCTGATCAGTCTGATATCAGGGTTTGATAACGTGCCAGACGCTTTGGACGCCGTCCCCGGTCTTGTCACCGGCCTTGGTGTCCTTGATCCAGTAATACAGCGGTTTGCCCTTCATGGCCCACTGCTTTTTGCCGTCGTCACGGGTCACTATGGAATAGTCGCCGCTGGCTTTGTCCGTGTCGGCTGCCATCAAAGGGGGCCAATTCACGGCGCATGGGCCATTGCAGACCGATTTGCCGCTGCCTTGAACGTCGCGATCAAAGGTGTAAAGCGTCATGCCGTTGGCGCCGACCAGCATGCCGTCGGCCATTTTGGCGGGCGCGCTGTCGCCCATGGAAGCACAACCGCCGAGCAGGGCAACGGTCAACGTGGCGGTGATGGTGGAAATGGCGAGGAATTTCATGATTTTCTCCAGTTGAAGGGTATGCAGAAAAGGGCCTGCACCAGGACAAACACCACCGGACCCCGCAATATTCCCCTCAACAGAAAAAATTTATCGCTGGCGCGATTTCATCGCCCGATCCACCTCGCGCTTGCCTTCGCGGTCCTTGATGGTGTCGCGCTTGTCGTGTTCGGCCTTACCTTTGGCCAGCGCAATTTCACACTTCACTTTGCCTTCCTTCCAGTGCAGGTTGATCGGCACCAGGGTGTAGCCTTTTTGCTCCACTTTACCCATCAGTCGCCGGATCTCCGCCTTGTGCATCAGCAGCTTTTTGGTTCGCACCTTGTCCGGGCTGATGTGAGTGGAGGCCGTGTTGAGCGGGTTGATCTGCAAGCCGATGAGGAACAGTTCGCCGTTGCGGATAACGACGTAGCCGTCCGTCAACTGCACCTTGCCTTCGCGCAGGGATTTGACCTCCCAGCCTTCCAGCACCAGACCCGCCTCAAAACGTTCTTCAAAGAAGTAGTTGTAAGCCGCCTTTTTGTTGTCGGCGATGCGGGTCGCCTTCTGTGCGCCCTTCGGGGCAGTGGGATCAGATTTTTTGGCCATGGGGTACAGGTGGGGTTGTCAGTCATGCGTACAAGGCTTGTCTACAATCCCGCGCAGCCCCTTATTCTATGAAAACCGTCAAGAAGTCCGTCCTGATCTGGTACAGCCCGCAAGAAATGTATGGCCTGGTCACCGACGTGCCGGCTTATCCGCAGTTTTTGCCCTGGTGTGATCACTCCAGCGTGCTGGACTCGGATGATGCGGGCATGACGGCCGAAGTGGGCATATCGTTCAGTGGCATTCGCCAGACCTTCACCACCCGCAACCTGCACGTGCCTGACCGTCAGGTAGCCATCGCGCTGGTCAATGGCCCTTTTTCCAGGCTGGACGGGCAGTGGGACTTCGTGCCCATCGGCGATGGCTCGCAGCGCGCCTGCCGAGTGGAGTTGACTCTGAACTATGGGTTTGACAATGCCACGCTGGGCAAACTGGTGGGGCCGGTGTTCGACAAGATCGCAGCCAGCATGGTCGACGCTTTTGTTAAACGGGCCGAGCAGGTCTACGGAACCTGACATGGGCATTCGAGTCGTGGTGGTTTATTCCCCGGCTGCGCGGGTGGTTCACGAAGTCTCCCTGACCGTTGAAGACGGGACGACGCTGGCGCTAGCCATTCGACTCAGTGGCTTGCTGACGCAGTTCCCTGAGCTGGACATCTCGCCATCAGTATTCGGTGTCTGGGGAAGGAAAGCCGGTCCCAATCAATCCCTGCGGGATCGCGACCGCATTGAAATCTACCGCGCGTTGCAGGTGGACCCCAAAGTCGCCAGACGGGAACGTTTTGTCAAACAGGGTGCACGGACAACCGGCTTGTTTTCAAAAAAGCGGCTGGGCGCCAAAGCCGGATATTGACTCGGTGCAAATTGGTCAGGAAGGCCTATTTGCAGTCCGAATCGATGATGGCCTGAATGCGTTTTGATTCAGCGGCCCGGGTAGCGTCATCCATGATCTCGCGCTCACCGGCAGCATTGGTTCTGGCCACCCTGACGCCGGAATCGAACGTGGTTTTGGCCTGTTTGGCCCGCGCACAGTTCTCGATTCTGGCCTTCAGAACCTTTTCTTCATCAGCCTTGCGTTTGGCTGCCTCGGCATCCGCAACCTGTTTTTTCTTTGCTTCCAGATCCTTGTCAACAGACAGGATTTTGGGGGTGCTTGAAGCTGGTGCGGTGGCGGGTGCTGCCTCCGGCGTGGCTACCGTTTCTGTGGCAACCGGTACAGCCACCGCTTTGCCCATATTGCTGGGCTGTTTCAGGATATTTTTCTGGGGAACTTCAGGCGGCGGGGCACGATCACTGAACACCCTGCGACCGTCCTTGTCGATCCACTGCCATTGGGAAAACGCCGCTGCAGAGAAAGTGCAGGCGAGGGTCAACAGGAACAAACGGAGCAGTTGAATCGGCGTCATGGGAGGCAGTTTAGCGCGGACGCCGGTGAATTCCTCCGGACAGCCTTCCGTTCAACCCATTTACGCCGCCGTTTGTCGGCGGCTGTTGCGAGGTAGCCACCAACGACGCGGGTACAATCGGTTTTTTGGAGCTTTGACATGCGCCTTCTCGGCAAAGCGCTCACCTTCGACGATGTGTTGTTGGTGCCAGCGTTCTCCCAAGTCCTCCCCAAGGACACCTCCCTTTCGACCCGCTTCTCCCGCAATATCGCCCTGAATCTGCCTCTGGTCTCTGCCGCCATGGACACGGTTACGGAAGCCCGCTTGGCGATTGCCATTGCCCAGGAGGGAGGCATCGGCATCGTCCACAAGAACCTCACTGCTTCTGAGCAGGCCGCACAGGTCGCCAAGGTCAAACGTTATGAGTCCGGCGTATTGCGTGACCCGGTGGTCATCACGCCCAACCATACGGTGCGACAGGTGATCGATTTGTCCGATCAGCTTGGGGTGTCTGGTTTCCCGGTGTGTGACGGTGGCAAGGTGGTCGGTATCGTGACGGGTCGTGATCTGCGCTTTGAAACCCGCTATGACATCCCGGTGAGCCAGATCATGACGCCGCGCGACAAACTCGTGACGGTGCCAGACGGCACGACCATCAAGGAGGCCAAGGTACTGCTCAACCAATACAAAATTGAGCGCCTGCTGGTGGT
>JAABRC010000298.1 GCA_011391115.1 Candidatus Egaibacter danicus
CACCGCCAGCTGCGGGAAGCAATGTCATACCCTAGTGTCCACTGCGCCTTTACCAGGCACTGCGTGGCAGCCGCGCAATCAAGCAGCTCCTTGGTGAAGTCAAGGGAATTTTCCCTTGATCATGCCGCCCATCGTAGTCTCACCCTTGCCACCAGAACCTGATGCCGTCATCGCCGCCATCCCGCCGAAAAGCCTTAGCTGAGGAGCTGTGTAGGATTTTTTCTGGTTGTCTGTCGCTACGTTTGGGCTGTTCATTGCTGCATGACCAATGTTTATCTTGAAAAAGGGAGGTTGCCGGGTAAATTATCATTCAGGTTTGCAGGGAGTTGAATCAGCACTTTCTCATGGCAGCGCCGGTACAGTCCTTCATGCCCTCCTGAGTCGCCCCGGTCCCACCCGCAGTGAGTTGCTGCATACCGCCATAGACCCTGAGCAAGGGTGCTTTATAGGCAGTTGCCTGCCAGGTGGTGACTGGTTTGGTCTGTTGCATGCCGTTGGGTCTCCGGGGGTTTTGATGGTCCCCGCGCACTGCACGGGAAACATCGGGAATCAGCATTTTTGTCTTCTGAGGTTCGGCCCCGGGCACATCGTGGTTGTTTCCCCCGTCATCCCGGAGCCACCCGCAGTGAGTTGCTGCATGCCGCCATAGACCCTGAGCAAGGGTGCTTTATAGGCAGTTGCCTGCCAGGTGGCGGCTGGTTTGGCTGACTTCATCGTTCTCGGTCTCTGGTAAGTTGCAATGCCAAGCTCGGCTCGGAAGCGACACGAACAGGCCAGCAAAAGTCGCATGGGATGCGGCGTTCTGGATTGCTTTTGGCGACTTTCGCAAGATATCACGGCTGGCAGGCGCCGTGGGCAAGAGCGGGCCTTTCCGTTATGGTGCGTCCGCTGTATCAGCCACACTGGATGCTCATTGCATCAGCAGCAGTCTGATTTTGGAATCCTAAACTATGAGCGGTATTGCTGGTCAGGTTCAATTCAACGGCGAATTGGTCAAGCCGGAGTCCATGCTGTGCATGTTGGCTACCCTGCGACGGCGCGGCCCTGATCGCCAAACCGTACATTGTGACGGCAATGTCGGCTTCGCCCAGGCCCTGCTGGCCACGACGCCCGAAGCCATCGCCGAATGCCAGCCTTGGGTGCATCCGGTCAGCGGCTGCGTGGTGGTCTCCGACAGCCGCCTGGATGAGCGCCCGCAACTGTTGCGTGAGCTGGGCATCCGCCGCCCTGTCGACGAAGTTGGCGATGGCGAGTTGCTGCATGCCGCCTGGCAGCGTTGGGGTACGCACTGTGCCAACCGGTTGCGCGGCGACTTCGCTTTCGTGATCTGGAGCCCCGGACAACAAACGCTCTACTGTGCCCGCGACCCGATGGGCGTGCGTCCCTTTGTGTTCCATTTCGTCGCCGCCCGGCGTTTCGTTTTCGGTTCCAGCACCGAGGCGGTGCTGGCGCAGGGAGAGGTGCCGGCGGACATCGATGAAGGCCGCATCGCTGATGCACTGTTTTGTGAAACTGAAGGCATTGACCTGACCACTACCTTCTACCGGGCTGTGCAAAAGTTACCCCCGGCAAGCTGGATGCTGATCCAGAGTCGCGGCGTCATCGACCAGCAGCGTTACTGGCAGCCTGTGGGCGATCAGCCTGCAGGCCTGCCGCGCAGCACCGATGAGTGGGTCGAGGCCCAGCGCGAACAGCTTGACCGCGCCGTACAGCGCCGGCTGCGCAGCCACAGGCCAGTGGGCTCGATGCTCAGCGGCGGGCTGGATTCGTCTTCCGTGGTGGCGCTGGCCAGCGCCACCTGTGCTGCCAAGGGTCAGCTTGCGTTTCCGGTATTTTCAGCCACGAACACTGCCGACGTGACCTGTGCCGAAACCCGCAGCATTCAGGCAATGCTGGTGCAGCGGCACTGCAGCGCCACCCTGATAGACCTGGCTCCGATGGGGCAGTCGCAACCCGACTGGTGGGAGACCTGCAGCGAGCCTTTCGACGGCAGCATCAGTCTGGCTGCGCAGCTTTACCGTGCGGCAGCCGCTCGGGGCGTGGTAAGCCTGATGGACGGCGTGCCCGCCGACAACCTGTTCGTGACCGGCGGCTACGCCCGGCGCCTGTTCGACCAGGGCCGCTTTGCCGCCGCCTGGCGCGCGGCACTGGCGCAATGGAGCCTGCCAGGCGTGTGCAACCCCCGCTGGCATGCGCTGCGGTTCATGGCAGGCTGCCTCGCGCCCCAAGCTCTCCGTGAACTACGCGACCAGTGGGTCGAGGCCGCCGAGTACCGTGCGTTGCAGGCCGCCAGCCTGGCCAGCCCGGAACTGACGCGCCGTGTGGACATGCGCGGACGCTACCGGCGTTACCGCAGCAGCCTCCGCGGTAGCTATCAGTGGCACCCCAGTGAAGAAGCGGTCAGTTGCATGGCCGCGCCCTACATCTGCGCAGGGCTGGAGCGCTACAATCGCGTGGCATCGCTGTTCGGCGTGGAGCCGCGACCACCGTTCACCGATCGCGACCTGATCGAGTTCCAGGCCTGGGTACCGATCGCATTGCGCGCCCGCGATGGCCATGCGAAATGGATCCTGCGTCAGGCCATGGATCAGTTGCTTCCGCCCGATGTGGCCTGGCGACTCGACAAGAGCCATATCGGTTGGACCTTCAATCGCGCCGGCCTGGCGTGGCATCTGGCGAGGGGTGATGCCTTCCGGCTGGAAGCGGAGGCGGCGCATTGGGTGGATGCTGCACGTCTGCGGGCGGCATGCCAGCAGACGCTGGATGTTTGCGGCGCGGGGCTTGCCGCAGCGCTGCGGCTAAACCTATGGAACCGAAACAGCGCTTCACGCAGCGAGATATCGGGTTGAAATCGTGAAGTCGGTCACATAATATGCGTCCCACAAAAGAGGGCCAACGATGAACCTTGACAACATGTCCATTGCTCCTAAAACCACCGCCAAACCTGAGCGCCAGTCTTACCGGTCGCCGCGGCTGACTGTATTCGGCAGCGTCGCAAGCCTGACAGCAACCGGGACGATGAGCGGTATGGAAGACGTCATATCGAACGGATTCTGCTTTTTTCCGAACATGACCGGCGATATGTGCTGAGGCATCTGTCCCGGCACCACACGCTCAGATGAACATGACTTCTTAGTTGCATTAACCGCTGGCTGAGCTCCCCTTTGGCATATTGCTGGCGTTATCTTCGCCGACTGCTCACGTTCACCCCTTATCAATGCTCAGCTTTGAGGCATGCAGCCATGTTTGTCTGCCGTGTCCACCAGTTGCGTGATCCGCAATTTGTCGGTTCCGGTCTTTTAAGCAAGGCGCAGCCGGTTGCGGCCGCTCTGCAGATAACTGTTGGCTGAGAGCGTTCGGGCATCGGTTCGTCTGTATGGCAATTGCCCTGTCCTGGGTGCGGCGTACGTGCATCAACGGCATGCCGGTTTATTGATGAGCGGGACACACTGGCTGGCTGCGCAGCCATAGTTCGAGGTGGTAAAGGTTTACGCATGCTTCATTTTCGACATGACTGCTTGCGCGCTCCTGCAGTCCTTTTGCAGAGACCAGCGGGCGCAGCAGCGTCGGGTTTTGTGTCAGTTGCCGGAAGCTTTCCGCGCGT
>JAABRC010000299.1 GCA_011391115.1 Candidatus Egaibacter danicus
GGGCATTGGCGACATCAGAGAATGCGTTGAGCATGTCGCTGATGGAGGCGCCCAAGCCGCTCGTGCCACCCTCAAAAATGCCTTCAAGTTGTTTGAGCTTGTCGGAGCGAGTGGCGTCGGACGCGAGAGCAGCCGACGCCAGCGTCGATTGGCGCGTCAAAAACTGGTCAAACGTGCGCTCAATGGTGCTGATGTTGACACCTTTGCCAACATAGCCACCTCCAGTGTATTGCCCCGGAACCGATTCAAGCACCACCCGCTGGCGCGAATAGCCCGGCGTATTGACGTTGGAAATGTTGTTGCCGGCGGTCTGCAGCGCAACTTGATTGGCTTGAAGAGCCCGGGTGCCGAGGTTGAGTAAGCTCATGATGGCACCTTCTTAGACCTGTACGCGGCGTAACTGCAGCGTGGTGTTGATCGCGCGGCTTAACTTGGCGGCGTATTCGGGGTCCGTGGCATAACCTGCGCGTTGCAAACCCGTGGCAAACGCGTGAGCCGAGCCGGTTTGCTGGCGCGCGGCGGCGTAGCGTGGACTCTCTGTGATCAGGCGGGCATAGTCTTTGAATGCATCCTGGTAAGAGTCGTAGGCGCGAAACCGGGCAACTTGCTTTTGAGCAACACCGTTGACATATTCCGTGGTGGTGACTTCCGCCACCTTGCCCTTCCAACTGGCTCCCGCTTTGATGCCGAAGAGGTTGTGCGAGGGTGCTCCCCCCTTCTGTTTGATCTCGAACCTGCCCCAACCGGTCTCATGGCCGGCTTGTCCAAGCATGAATCCTGCGGGGATGCCACTGGTTCGCTCGGCCTCATTGGCGGCGCGACTGTGTTGGCGTACAAAGTTGACCTGGCTTTCTGTTGGCGCGCGTGGGGCCTTCGTCATCGGGCGGGAACCAGTGTCCAGCGAAACGGTCGGCGTGCCGCCCGTCCGGGCGACAGGTATCGTTGCGGCCCCCGTCGGAATTGGTGAGGGTAAAGCCGTTGCGGCCTTGGGGTCTGGTACGCCCATTTGCCGACTCAATTGTTGGGCAATCAGTTCTGACAACCCCCCCTTTTGTCCGGACATCTGAACCGCAAATTGTTGATCCAGCAGATCGGTACCCAAATCGCTGCCTTGGTTGTCGAGCATACCGGACTTCATGGTGGCCTCACGCATGCTTTTGAGCAGTTCACGCATGAAGAGCGACTCAAACTGCTTGGCAGTTTCCTGGATCGCAGCGGCACTGTTGCTACCGGCCTGCATCTTGAGATTGGCCAGGGATCGGGCATCCGCCGCCAGCGCATTGCTGGACATCATGGAGGCCGGAGCGAAGAGCGGGTCAACACTCATTTCAGATCACTTCAAGCTCGGCATTCAGAGCACCGGCGGATTTGATGGCTTGCAAAATGGCCAGAAGATCTTGTGGCGTTGCGCCGATAGCGTTGAGGGCCCGCACAACATCCGACAGCTGTGCGGCAGCGGGCAGTTGAATCAGCTTGCCGGGTTCCTGTTTGATTTCAATGCTGGCCCTTTCTGTGACCACAGTCTGTCCGCTTGATAATGCATTGGGCTGACTAATGACTGGTGTCGACGAGATGCTGATGGACAAATTCCCGTGGGCAATGGCGCAAGCTCCCAGGGTGACCGCCTGATTGAGGACGATGGAGCCGGTACGCGAATTGATGATGACTTTTGCGGCCGCTATCGAGGCTTCTACCGGCAACTCCTCCATTTCCGCGATGAAGGTAACCCGGTCATTGGGGCCCATCGGTGCCATCACCCGCACGGTGCGCCCGTCCAATGCCTGGGCAATGCCTTCGCCAAAGCGGGCGTTGATGGTTTTTGCGACTTTACGGGCCGTTTGGAAGTCAGTGGCGTTCAGGCTCAGGTTGAAGCTCGGGCCTTCTTGCAATGCGGTGGGTACGGCTCGCTCTACCTGCGCGCCATCCGGAATACGCCCGACGGCTAAATGGTTGACCTGTACTTTGCTGCCCCCTGCAGCGGCACCTGCGCCGGCCACAATCAGGTTCCCCTGTGCGAGAGCGTAAACCTCTCCATCGGCCCCTTTGAGCGGGGTGACGATCAGCGTGCCCCCTTTGAGCGATTTGGAGTTACCCAGAGACGAGACGTTGATGTCCAATAACTGGCCGGGGCGGGCAAAGGCGGGTAATTGTGCCGTTACCAGCACAGCCGCCACATTTTTCATTTGAAGCTGGCTCAGGGAGGCCGCTGTGAGCGTGATGCCCAGCTGCTGCATATAGTTGGCAAGGCCCTGGCTGGTGTACGGCATTTGGGTGGTTTGATCACCCGTGCCGTCCAGCCCGACCACGAGGCCAAAGCCGGTAAGCTGGTTGCTGCGCACGCCTTCAATGGCCGCAACTTCCTTGATACGGATTCCCGCCTGCGCAACAGAGCACACGCTGAGGCACATGACCAGCCACAGCGCAATACGCCGTGATGGATGTGCAAAGTTCGTGAGTTTTAACCAGTTAAACATGTGCCGCTCGGGTGAGTGGGTTGATCCGGATGGATCAGCTACCCCTCGGCACTATTCTGGTGATCTTTAGAAAGGCAGAAAGCTTAAAAAGAACCGTGAAACCCAGCCAACTGTTTGGGCTTCACCCTGGGCGCCGCGTCCGCGCGACTCGACACGCACGTTGGCGACCTGGGTGGAACTTACGACGCTGCCTGGCAGCACCAGCCGGGGATCGACTGTGCCACTGAAGCGCAGCACGTCAACGTTCTGATTGACCCCGATTTGCTTTTCACCCGCGACAACAAGATGCCCGTTAGGCAAGACTTCCATCACGGTGGCGGTGATCGAGCCGGAGAAAGTGTTGGCGCTCTCGGTGCCGCCTTTGCCGGAGAACGCGTTTGTCGTTGAGGCGCCGATACCCAGCTTGGCCAGATCGGCCGCCGGCTGCAGAGGCAGGGCGGTGACCTTTGCGTCAATAGAGGAGTTGCGGTCCACGGTGGAAGTGGATTTCTGGCTTGCAGTTACGTTCTCGGATATCAGAATGGTGACCGTATCGCCCACCAGCCTGGCACGCCGGTCTTCAAAGGCCGGGCGGTAGCTGGCTGCCTGAAACAGACTGCCGGTAGCGGGCCCCGTCCTCGCGGTTTGTGGCGAAGGGCCGGGTAGGGCGATGCGCGGCTCCGCAAAATCCACCGCTACTTTTTGGGGCACTGACTGGCAGGCCGCACACAGCAAGCCCAGCACGATGACTGCAGCACGCCGCGGGACGCGGGACTTGGATTCAATTGTCAATTCACCGCAGATAGAGGGGTTTGCCATAACTTACCTTAGAGTTGTCCCAGCTTTTGCAGCATCTGATCCGAGGTTTGTATCGCCTTGGAATTCATCTCATAGGCGCGTTGGGTTTGAATCATGGTGACCAACTCTTGGACCACGTTCACATTCGAGGTTTCGACGAATCCTTGCGCGAGGCTACCTAGCCCGTTAGCTCCCGCGGTGCCGGCATTGGGTTGGCCTGACGCAGCGCTCTCCGTGTAAATGTTTTGACCTTTGGGCTCCAGGCCCGCGGGGTTGATGAAGCTCACCAGCGAGATGGTGCCAATCGGTTGAGGGGCTGTGTTGCCGGGTAC
>JAABRC010000300.1 GCA_011391115.1 Candidatus Egaibacter danicus
CATCAGTCTTGTCCTGCATGCGCAGGCCGTCTTTCAGGATGGCCATGACGTAGCCGTTTTGCATGCCATCCCTGGTGCCGCGATTGATCACGACAACCTGATTTTGTGCCGCATTGACCACGGCGCTGCCATAGACCGACACAATGCGGCCATCCACGTTGCCTTCAGGGGCGCGCGGAGCGTAATTGGGGAACTGGCGCTCAGGTTCGGGCACCAGACGGTCACCAACACGCATTTCTTCTTTAGCCGAAATGATGTCAATGGTTGCGGGCACGATGTCGGTCGTGGTCTTGCCGTCTGTAGCCTTGGCCTGCTGGGTGGATTCGCTGCGAACCAGCGTGGCACCACCAATGTACTGCGCTTCGTAAGCCAATATTTCGCCAGTACCAGGGTCTTTCAGGGGTGTGGCGTTTCGGAAGATGCGGTATTGCTTTTCCTTGCGTTGGTCGTCCAGCAGCGGCGCATCGGCAGGGCCGCGGGCATAGGCGCGGTCTCCCTTGGTCAGCAGCACCCGGCCTTCGCCCTGCTGAGCACCCGCCACGATGCGGGGCGCGGCAGTCAATCCCTTTTCGTCCACCACGATGGGCTCGGCCAGGAACGATTCGATCTGGTTGAAATCAATGGTGGGCAGGGCACCACCGCTCAAAGCTTCATACCGGGTGCGTGGCGACACCTTGACGGTATCGGTAGGGGCATCACCGGTACCCGACGCGCCGGTACGCAGGGTGGCGCGGCCGTCTTTCTTTTCCAGGAATAGCTGTTGTCCCGGGTAAATCAGGTGCGGATTCTTGATTTCTTTGAGGTTCATGCCCCACAACTCAGGCCAGCGCCATGGGCTTTTGAGGAAGATTTTCGAGATGGCCCACAGGGTGTCACCCCGTTTGACGGTGTAGTTATCAGGAGCGTTCGGCGCCAGTTCGCTTAAGGGGACACCAGCTTGGGCCACCTGTTCGGCGGTAGCTTTCTGCCCGGCCGTGATGGGGTAGTTCTGGGCCAGAGCGGGCAACGCCAGCAGGGCTCCGGCCGCCAGCATCAGGGCAGAACTTGCAAATCGGGATGTCGTCATCATGTGTTTGTTCATATCTTGCTGCATTACAAGTGCCTTTCCGGGCACTTCAGGTTGACGGTCAGACGGGCCACGGTTGGCGCTCAAATCCTGATAAATCACGCACGATTTTGCGCTCAAGTCCTTGATCGGGCAACGTTTTCGGGCTTTGGCTCATGCGAGATGGCTGAAAAGTAGCGAAAATAACGACATCTTTGAGACGAATTCATGGCTTTACTTCCCATTCTTTGTTACCCCGACCCCAAATTACACAAGGTGGCCAAACCAGTGCCGCAGGTCGATGCGCGCATGAAAAATCTGGTTGCCGACATGCTGGAGACCATGTACGAGGCCAAGGGCATCGGTTTGGCTGCCACGCAGGTGGACGTGCATGAACGCCTGATCGTCATTGATGTGTCGGAAGAACGCAACGCGCCGCTGGTACTGATCAACCCTGTATTGACCTGGACCAGCGCGGAAAAACACATCAATGAAGAAGGTTGCCTGTCCGTTCCCGGCATCTATGACGGCGTGGAGCGTTTCAACGCCGTCCATGTGACTGCACTGGACGATGGCGGGAAATCCCGAATCATTGAGGCTGAAGGTCTGCTGGCAGTATGTATCCAGCATGAGATGGATCATCTGATGGGTAAGGTGTTTGTCGAATACCTGTCACCGCTCAAACGCAACCGCATCAAGACCAAAATGCTCAAAGCCCAGCGTGAGGAGCGCGCTTGAGGGTCATTTTTGCGGGCACGCCTGAGTTTGCCCGCGTGGCGCTGGAGCGTCTGCACGCGGCCGGGCATGAGATCGTGTTGGTGCTCACTCAGCCTGACAGACCTGCCGGTCGTGGCTTGAAGCTGCAGGCCTCGGCCGTTAAAACCTATGCGCTGGCGCACAACATGCCGGTTGCCCAGCCCCGCAGCCTGCGTCTGGACGGCAATTTCCCGGAAGAAGCTGCGGCTGCCAAAGAGGCGATTCAGGCTGCGCGAGCCGAAGTGATGGTCGTCGCGGCCTACGGTCTGATCCTGCCGCAGTGGGTGCTGGATGAGGTGGATTGCCTGAATATCCATGCCTCCCTGCTCCCCCGCTGGCGCGGTGCGGCGCCGATTCACCGGGCCATTGAAGCGGGTGATGCCGAAACGGGCGTGACTATCATGCAGATGGATGCGGGGCTGGATACCGGCGACATGCTGCTCGTCCAGAGCCTGCCCATTGTGCACCGCGGTACGCAGGCCGACACCACCGGCAGCCTGCACGACAAGCTGGCTGCTCTGGGCGGGGACCTGATTGTCCGGGCGCTGGAGTTGGCTGCTGGCAATAGTTTGCAGCCGAAGCACCAGCCGCTGGCGGGCGTCACCTACGCCCACAAGATAGACAAGTCAGAAAGCGCGGTGGACTGGAGTCAGGATGCCGATGTGATCGAGCGGCGCATCCGCGCGTTTAACCCCACGCCGGGTGCTTCGACCGAGCTGGGTGGCGATATTTTTAAAATCTGGCGCTCTGAAATTAATAGCTGCTCACGCAATATGGACGAGGACTACGGCACTATTTTGGCTGTAAATCCAACAGGAACTGACGTGGCATGCGGCTCGGGCGTGCTGCGCCTGACCGGACTGCAGCGCGCGGGCGGCAAACGGTTGGGCGTGGCCGATTTGCTGCGCGGTGCGACCGACATCCAGCCCGGTGCCCGATTTGGAAAGCTGGCGGCCTAGTGTTTTTCCGGCGCGTTCACTACACCCATCCCGCATTTCACCAGGGTGTGCGCGATCTGTCGGGCATGGCCCCCGGCATCGCCGCCTGGGGGCTGATGACCGGCGTGGCCATGGTGAAGTCGGGCATGAGCGTGGCCGAGTCGCTGCTGATGGCGCTGATCGTTTTTGCCGGCAGTTCCCAGCTGGCGGCCATTCCGCTCATCATTGCCGGGGCACCGATCTGGATCATTTTGGCTACCGGTTTTTGTGTAAACCTGCGGTTTGTCGTCTTTAGCCTGCATTTAAGGCCTTATTTGATGCATTTGCCGCTGTGGGAGCGCCTGACGCACGGCTACTTCACGGCTGACCTCAGTTATGTGCTGTTCACGCGCCGGTTTGCGCACCCGGCCACGGAGCCAGCCGAACGCCTGGCGCAGGACGCTTATCTCAGTGGAAATTGTTTCCTGAACTGGATGAGCTGGGTGGGCGCCAGCGTGGTAGGGGTGGCGCTGGCCAATTTCATTCCGCCAGCCTGGGGGCTGGGCTTTGCCGGCATCCTGTGCCTGATCGGCATTCTGTGCAGTCTGGCCACCACGCGGCTGCGGCTGCTGTCGGCGGCAGTGGCTGGTGTGGCAGCGGTTGCCACGTTTGCGTTGCCTTTGAAACTCAACATCCTGGTGGCAATTGCCGCCGCAGTGATCCTGTGTCTGACGATTGAAGACCGCTTTCCTTCTTCCGCTCCCAACCAGCAGGCGTCATGATGGACTTTGATCTCTATACCCTCACGGTCATTCTGGGTCTGGCCTGCGTCACGGTGTTGGCGCGCGGCTTC
>JAABRC010000003.1 GCA_011391115.1 Candidatus Egaibacter danicus
TCGACTTTCTCGAAAAAGACCGATTCAGGGGAGCCGTGGGGCATGGGCAGATTGAGATTGAAGCCCAGACCAGCGCCGACACCGATCTCCTCGGCGAAGCCAGCCACCCCTGGATAAAAGTTGGTCGGGTCACCGTGAATGGACACGTAGAGCACGTCCGCACGATCATAGAAGATGTCTTGTATGCCCTGACCGTGGTGCATGTCGGCGTCGAATATGGCCACGCGCGCATGCCGTTGGCGCAAAGTCTGCGCTGCGATGGCCGCGTTGTTGAGGTAGCAAAAGCCGCCGGCTGAAGCATGTCGTGCATGGTGGCCGGGAGGTCGGCACAATGCATAGGCGTGGTGCGCGCCGTCCAGCAAGTCCTGCGCTGCGGCGGCCGCACATTGCGCGCTCCAGTACGCCGAGCGCCAGGTGAATTCCCCCACCGGGCAACTGCCATCGGCAAGGTAGGCCGATGCCTGCGCGAGAATGCCGCGCAGTGCGTTTGGATCACGCACAAAGATGTTGGATATCACTTCATCACCCCAATCAGCGGGCATTTTTTTCCAATCGGTGTGAGCGTCTTCCAGGAACTGCAGATAGGGCGCGCTGTGTACCGCGTGCAGTGGCGCCATGCCGTGGTCGGACGGCTGCTGCACCTCGAAGCCGAGTGCGTTCACGCCGTGCAGAATGGCCACCGCGCGATCGGGCACTTCCTGCGGCTTGCGCATCTGCCCGCGCGACAGGTAGGTTTGGGGGTGGTGCAAAAGTTGTTCGGGGTGGAAGAAGGTCTTCATGGCTGTTCCTGAAAAGTGGGGGTTGAGGAGTTCAGTAGCCGACCGCGTGGTCGATGGCGTGTTGCAGGGCTTCGCCCCGCATTGCGCGGCCGATGTTGTCAATGACGGTTGCTGCCGATTGCCTGGGGTCGCTGAGCGAGGCAACGTGTGGTGTGAGTCGCAGCTTCGGGTGCATCCAGAAAGGGTGGTCAAAGGCCAGCGGCTCGATGCTGAAGACGTCGATGAAAGCGCCCGCGAGTTGCTCCTGATCGAGTGCTGTCAGCAGGTCGTCCTCCACCAGGTGGCCACCGCGGCCCACCTGAACCAGACAAGCTTGTGGTTTCAGCTGAGCGAAGAAATCTCGGTTGAGCAGGCCAGCGGTTTGAGTGGTGAGTGGCAGCAGGTTGATGACCACATCACAGGTTCTCAGCACTTGCGCGAGCGCCGCGTCGCCATGGCAGCAAACTGCGCCAGTGATCTGTTTCGGTCTGCGGCTCCAGCCGCACACTTTGAAACCTTGTTGAACAAGTGCGCTGGCTACAGCCGAGCCGAGTTCGCCCAGGCCCAGCACCAGCACCTCGCGCGATGACGCGTTCAGGGGTGGGATGAAGGTCCATTGACGTTGTGCCTGATGCGCGGCGTGCAGATGCAGGTGGCGATGGAAATAGAAAGCCGTTGCCAGGCAATACTCGACCATTCGTTGTGTGAGCGTATCGTCTATCAGGCGCGCCACCGGGATTCGCGTGTCCAGGTCAGCCAAGCGCAGTTGATCGACCCCGGCGCCCAGCGACAACACGGCACGCAGGTTGGTGAAGGCGCGTAGTCCCTGGGGCGGCGGTGTCCAAACCAACGCCACATCCACCGATTCAGGCCGATCACACTCGGGGCCGACGATGAAATCGAGGTCGGGAAGGGCGGCCTGTAGCTTGGCTTGCCAAGCCTGTGGGTCGTCAAGATCGCTGTGGAAAAAGACGGTAGTCATGCCAGTACCTTGCCGCGATTGAGGAGTTTTTGAGGGTCCATCGCCTGCTTGAGCGTGTGCATCAGTGCGAGCTCCTGGGGCGTGCGCGAGTGGCCGAGGTAGGCCTTCTTATGCTGACCGATGCCGTGCTCGGCCGAGACCGATCCTCCGTAGGTGCGTAGCAAGCTGTAGACGCAGTCGTCGATTTCCGCTTCGGGGAAGGGACCCCATTGCATGTCAAGGTGTACGCCCACATGTAGGTTGCTATCGCCGATGTGGCCAAAGTGGATGTGCTCGCAGCGGGGGAAACGCACGCGCAATGCTTGCTGCAGATCGTCCACGAAGCGGCCAATTTTGCCAATGGGCAAGCTGACGTCGTAGCCACAGTAGGGCGACCACATCAGCGGAAATTCAGACACCGCGTCGCGCAGGCGCCAAAAGGCTTCACGCTCCTTGAGCGACTGGGCGATGGCAGCATCCTGCAGCCAGCCACACTCCAACGCCCCTTCCAACAGCGTGCAGAACATAGCCATGTCGCGATCGGCGTCGCTGCCTTCCATTTCGATCAGCACCTGCATGCCGTTGCTGGCCACCGGCGAGCGCAAGTCGGGTACCCGGGTTGTGACCAGTTCGTGGAAGTCGGGCCACATCACCTCGAATGCCGACAGCGTGCCTGCGAGATGGCTTTGCGCATGGCGCAAGAATCTCACCACGGTGTCGTGGTCTGCCAGCGTGCACCAGGCGGTGCAGCAGCTAAGGGGCATCGGATGCAGGCGCAGCACTGCGCGTGTAACGATGCCAAGCGTGCCTTCGGAGCCGATGAATAGGTGCTTGAGGTCGTAGCCGGCGTTGTTCTTCAGCATCTTGTTGAGGCCACCCACCACGGTGCCGTCGGCTAGCACCGCCTCGAGGCCCAGCACCTGTTCGCGGAACATGCCGTAGCGGATAACGCGGTTGCCACCGGCGTTGGTGGCAATGTTGCCGCCGATCTGGCAGGAGCCGCGCGCGCCCAAGTCCACCGCCAAGAGCAATCCGGCTGCGCGTGCGGCTTCCTGCACGGTTTGCAGGGGCGTGCCGGCCAATACGGTGATTGTGCTGGCTGCGGTGTCGATTTCTTCGATGCCGTTCAGTCTTGCCAGCGAGAGCGCCACATCGCCTTCGGCCGGTGCGGCACCCGCCACCAGGCCGGTGAGTCCACCTTGGGGCGTGACCGGCTGGTGATGCCGATTACAGATCGCCATCACCAGGGCCACCTCGTCTGGCGTACCAGGGCGCACCAGCGCCAGCGGCATATGGGTGTGGGTCTGGAACCAGTCGGTGCAATGTTGGGGCGGAATGTCGGTGCCGGTCAGCACGTGCGCGGCACCCACGGTGCGGGTGAGTTCGTCGATGAGGGTGGACATGGTGTGTATGGATTCAGCGCGGCGTCTGGCGCGATGCCAGGGCGGCGGCGAGTTGGGTCCGAAAGACTGGGAGCGTGAGCGCCAGGCCGGCGCAGGCGATGACGGCAATTCCCAGCAGTGAGAGCGCGTCAGGCCGCTGCCCGAACACCAGCACGCTGAACAACACCGCAAGCAACAAGTGGAAGTAGTTGAAGGGTGCCAGCGACGAGGCCGATACTTTCTGGAAGGCTTTGATCAAAAGGTATTGACCCAAGCCGCTGAGCATGCCGACCAGGACCATGAGTGCCAAGTCGCTTGGACCGGGCCAGGCCAGGGGGTCGGCGGAGGGAAGGGACAGCACAGTCATCACGGTGCAGATCACTGCGGTCCAGGCGAACTGTTGTTCCATGCTGACCTTGCCGGCGAGACGCCGCGTGAGGATCTGCAACATGGCGTAAGCGCCTGCAGCCATCAACATCAGAACCGTGCCCGCCAGGGGCAGGGCGCCGCCGGGGCGCACGATCAAAAGCATGCCCGCAAAACCGGTCAACACGGCGGCCACTTGCCGCCTGTGCACCTGTTCACCCAGCATCCAGGGCGAGAGGGCAACAATGATGAGCGGCGACAGGAAGTAGATGGCCGTGGCCTCGGCCAGTGGCATGGTGTGCAGGGCCTGCATGAAGGTCAATCCCACGGTGCCCAGCATGACCCCGCGCCATATCATCGTGCTGCGGTGTTCGGCATTGAGGCGCCAGGAGGTGCCACGCACATGCATCAAGACCATCGCCATCATCAACACCACGCCATAGCGCACGAGGTTGACCACCGGTGCCGGATGCCGTGCAACCAGGTCCTTGGCCAGCATGTCCAGCGTGGCTAACGTCACCATCGCACACAGGAAGATGCCGCAGGCCTGCAGCCACAGCGCGTGGGCCGGGCGGGCGATGGTGATAGGGACGTGCATGACGGATTGGTTCCTTAAAGCAGGTTGATCCAGGTGGTCTTGAGGTCGCTGTACTTGTCTAACGCGTGCAGCGACTTGTCACGGCCGAAGCCTGACTGCTTGACGCCGCCGAAGGGCACCGAGATGTCACCGTCGAAATAGCAGTTGACCCACACCAGCCCGGCCCTCAGACGGCGCGACACACGGTGCGCCCGACCCAGTTGGGCAGTCCAAAGGCCGGCGCCCAGGCCATAGGGCGAATCGTTTGCCAGGGCTACCGCCTCTTCCTCGGTGCTGAAGCGCTGGGCGGCAAGCACCGGACCGAAGATTTCCTCGTTGACGATGCGCATCGTTTGTCGGGGGCAGTCAAAGATGGTAGGTTCGACGTAGTAACCACCTGTCGCATGGCGTGTCTGGCGGCCGCCGGTGCGTAGCGTGGCGCCCTCGCTCAGCCCCGATTCGATGTAGCCGAGCACGCGGCGCATCTGTGCATCGTCGACGATGGCGCCCATGGTGGTGGCCGGGTCCAGCGGGTCGCCGGGCTGCATGCTTTGGGCGAATTGGGCCACCTTTGCCATGAACGCGTCGTAGATGCCGTTCTGCACATACAGGCGCGAGCCGGCGATGCAGACTTCGCCCTGATTTGAAAAGATGCCCACGGCCGCGGCTTGCGCGGCCTTGTCAAGGTCCGGGCAGTCGTCGAACACGATGTGTGGGGACTTGCCACCGCACTCCAACCACACTCGCTTGAGGTTGGACTGACTCGAATACGCCATGAAACGCTTGCCCGTGGCGGTGGAACCGGTGAAGGCCAGACAGTCCACGTCCATATGGAGGCCCAGTGCCTGACCGGTAACTGGGCCTAGGCCGGGCAACACGTTGAACACACCTGGGGGAATACCTGCCTCGGAAGCAAGTTCAGCCAGGCGCAGCGCGCTCAGCGGCGATTGTTCGGCGGGTTTGAGCAGCACGCTGTTGCCGGCGGCCAAGGCTGGAGCCACTTTCCACGAGGCCATCATCAGTGGGTAGTTCCAGGGCACGACGGCCGCTACTACACCCACCGGTTCACGAGTGATGGTGGCCAGTGCCTCGGGACCGGTGGGAGCAATTTCGTCATACTGCTTGTCGATCGCCTCGCCGTACCAGGCGAAGCACTTCGCTGTTTCCGGCAGGTCGTAGGCCAGTGCATCGCTGATGGGCTTGCCCATGTCCAGCGATTCGAGCAAGGCCAGTTCTTCGGTATGTTGCTCAATCAGCGCCGCAAGGCGCAACAACACGCGTTTGCGCTCACGTGGGTGTTGTCGTGACCACACGCCTGTCTCGAAGGCATGGCGCGCGGCGGCGACGGCGGTGTCCACGTCGCTGGTCTGGCAGGCCGCCACGTCGGCGAGCTTCTGGCCTGTGGCCGGGTTGACCGTGGCGAATGTCCGGCCTCCTTCTGCGTCGACAAAACGGCCATTGATGAAGGCTTGGTGCCTCAGCTTGAGGGCGCTGGCGCGCTCCTTCCAGGTAACTATATTAACGGTACTCATACGGTAACTTTCTACGGCAAGTGCACACCGGCGGTTTGCAGCATGGCGTTGAGCAGGACGTTGGCGCCGGCCTCCAGGTGGGACGGTTGGGCATCCTCGATTTCGTTGTGGCTGATGCCGTCCTTGCAGGGCACGAAGATCATGGCGGTAGGCGCGACGTCGGCAATGTAGACCGCGTCGTGCCCGGCACCGGTGACTATGTCCATATGCGAGTAGCCCGCTCGCTGCGCTTGCTCGCGAATGTGCTGGACCAGTGGCGCCGCGAACGGGGTGGGCGGAAAGTGCTGCACGTCAATCAACTCAACCTTCACTCCGAAGCGTGGACCAGCCTCGGAACAGGCCTGGCGCCAGCACTGGTCCATCAGCGCCAGGGTGGCTGCGTCCTCGTGGCGAAGGTCGGCGGTGAAGTGCACGCGTCCGGGGATGACGTTGCGCGAGCCCGGGTGCACCTGCACCACACCCACCGTGCCACGACCGTGGGGCTGGTAGTCGCGGGCGATGTGAATGACTTCCTGCATCAGGTGGGTGGCGGCAAACAGCGCGTCCTGTCGCACAGACATGGGCGTAGGTCCGGCGTGCATTTCCATGCCGGTCACGTTCACGTCGTACCAGCGCAGGCCCAGTGAGCCGGTGACGACACCAATGACCTTGTCCTGCGCTTCCAGGATGGGTCCTTGTTCGATGTGCGCCTCGAAGTAGGCGCCAACCGGGCGGCCACCCACGGACTGGGTGCCAGCGTAGCCAATGGCCTGCAGTTCATCGACTACCCGCTTGCCCTGCATGTCGGTCGCATCCAGCGCGGTCTGCAGCGGGAACTTGCCGGCGAACACGCCCGAGCCCATCATCACCGGCACAAAACGCGAGCCTTCTTCGTTGGTCCATATCGCCAGTTCCAGCGCTGCCTCGGTGTTCAGGCCGCGTTCCTGTAGCGTGCGCATGATCTCCAGACCCGCCAACACGCCGTAGCAGCCGTCGAATTTGCCGCCCGTGGGTTGAGTGTCGATGTGGCTGCCTGTCATCACTGGCGGTAATGTCGGGTTGAGTCCCTCGCGGCGGCCAAAGATGTTACCGACTTGGTCTACGGTCACGCTCAGCCCCGCCTGTTTCATCCAGCCGACCACGAGGTCCCTACCCTGGCCGTCGAGTTCGGTAAGCGCCAGACGACAGTTGCCGCCAAGTTCTGTGGCGCCGATGCGGGCCAGATCCATCAGCGACTCCCAAAGGCGCTGACCGTTGATGTGTATGGTGTTGTCAGACATGGCTATTTACTTTCTTAGAGGGCGGAGGCGCGCTCGCGTTTTTGCTGGGCACGGGTGCGGATGGCACTGAGGGTTTCGCCCGGCGCTATGCCATCGGCGTCATAACGAATTTCTATCAGGGCAGGGAGCTTCTCGTGATCGGCGAAAGCCAGTGCACGGGCGAAGGCGGCCTCGAACTGCACGTTGTCGGTCACCACCTCACCGTGGCCGCGGTAGGCACCCACCAAGTGAGCAAAGTCCGGGTTGTCGAACGTGAGTGCAATGGTTCGGGCTGGGAATTCGCGTTCTTGGTGGGCGCGTATGGTGCCCCACATGCCGTTGTTGAACACCAGCACCACGATGCCAAGTCCATACTGCATGGCCACGCCCAGCTCCTGAAGGTTCATTTGGAAGCAGCCATCACCGGCGTAACAGACGACAGTGCGCTCGGGATGTTCCAGCTTGGCTGCGATGGCTGCTGGCAGGCCATAGCCCATGCTACCCACTGTGGGCGCGAGCGAACTGCCGATGCCGTTGAACTGGCGGTAACGGTGCGGGTAGAGCGAGTAGTTGCCGGCACCCACGGTGACGCAGGCGTCGGTGGGCAATACCGTGTTCACATGGCAGGCAGCCTGGTCCAGGCTCATGGGGCTGGGTGAGGGCAGGGCTTGCAGGGTGGCGCGATAGCTGGCGTTGGCGGCACGCGTATGGGCGCTCCAGCCGGGTGTGCGTGTGGGCATCAGTTCGACCAGCGCATGCGCCATACCGGCGTTGCTGGCACAGATGGCTTGTGCGGGCTGGAAAACGCGACCCAGCTCGCCCGCGTCGGCGTGCACGTGGATGAGTTTCTGGCTTGGGCGTGGGCATTGCACCACGGTGTAGCCTTCTGTTGTGGCTTCGCCCAATCGCGGACCGACGGCCAGCAACAGGTCGGCATCTCGCACGCGCTGACGCAGATCGTCAGGCATTCCCCAGCCCACGTGGCCGGCAAAGTTGGGGTGTTGCTGGTCAAAACACTCCAGACGCCGCCATGACACGCCCACCGGCAGGTCGAATCGTTCGGCGAAGCCATGCATCTCGGCGAGTGCTTCGGGAGTCCAGCCGCTGCCGCCAATCAACATGAACGGGTTGTGGGCCGCTTCGAGGCGCTCGCGCAATTCGGTGAGGTCCGTCATGGCGGGACGGGTCACCACGCGGGTGTAGTGCGGCAGGTCAGCCACTTCGGCAGTACCCCAAAGGGTGTCTTCGGGCAGTGCCAGAACGACAGGTCCTGGGCGGCCACTGGTGGCCACGGTGAAAGCTCGGGCAATGAATTCCGGGATTCGGTCGGTGCGGTCGATCTGCGCCACCCACTTGGCCATTTGGCCGAACATTCGACGATAGTCGATTTCCTGAAAAGCTTCGCGCTCGCAGAAATCGTTACCCACCTGACCGACAAACAGAATCATGGGCGTGGAGTCCTGAAAGGCGGTGTGCACGCCGATGCTGGCGTTGGTGGCGCCAGGACCGCGGGTCACAAAGCAGATGCCTGGCTCACCGGTGAGCTTGCCATGGGCTTCGGCCATGTAGGCGGCCCCGCTTTCTTGGCGGCACACCACCGCCTGAAGTGCGTCCTGGTGGTCGTTGAGTGCGTCGATACAGGGGAGGTAGCTTTCGCCAGGCACGAGAAAAATCCGACGTGCGCCGTGGTTGCGAAGTTGCTGGATCAGGATCTGGCCGCCGTTGCGGGAGACGGGGGGGGTGGTTTTCATGGTCATGGAATGGGGTGTGATTTATGCGACAGAAACGCGGGCGCCAACCGGGCTCCAATGCCTGCCCGGGATGGCGGCGATGAGGCTCTGCGTGTATTGGTGGTTCGGACGGTCGAATACATCGGCCGGTGTGCCGTATTCGACGATGCGCCCCTTGTGCATGACAGCGATCTGGTGGCATACTTGGGCCGCCACCCGCAGGTCATGGGTGATGAAGATCATGGCCAGGTTCAGTCGCTGCTGAATGTCCTGCAGCAGTTTGAGCACCTGTGCCTGCACCGACACATCTAGCGCCGAGACCGACTCGTCGGCCACCAGCAGTTGCGGCTGCAGCGCCAAGGCACGGGCGATGCCGATGCGTTGGCGCTGGCCACCCGAGAAGGCGTTGGGATAACGGTCGAAAGAGGACTCGTCGAGTTCTACCAGGCGCAGCAGCTCGCGGGCTCTGCGCTCGGCCTCGGCGTAAGGAACACCGTTGGCCACTGGTCCATCGATGATGCTGCGACCCACAGTGTGTCGCGGGTTGAGCGAGGCGAAGGGGTCCTGGAAGATCATTTGCAGGTGCTTGCGCATGGGCCGGAACTGCGCTTGCGACAACGGTGCGATGTCGGTGCCGTTGAAGATGAGCTGGCCGCTATCGATGTCGGTCAGGCGCAGCAGGCACTTGCCGATGGTGGACTTTCCCGAGCCGGACTCGCCGACAATGCCCAGCGTCTGTCCGCGTTGCACGTTGAAGCTGACGCCGTCCACCGCGTTCACCACGCGCTTGCGCACGAAAAGTCCACGTTCGGTGACGTAGGTTTTGCGCAGGTTCTTGACTTCCAGTACGACGGGATCGGTAAGGTTGCCCTGCGCGGTGTCATCGCTGTTGCGGTGGGGCACGGCCGCAATCAGGCGTTGCGTGTAGGAATGCTGCGGACGGTTGAGCACCTGCTCGGCAGGACCTTGTTCGACCAGTACACCCTTTTCCATCACGGCCACGCGGTCAGCGATATCTGCGACAACGCCAAAGTCGTGCGTGATGAACATGACGCCCATACCCATGCTGGCCTGAATTCGCTTGATCAGCGCCAGGATCTGGGCCTGGGTGGTCACGTCCAGCGCAGTGGTAGGTTCGTCCGCGATCAGGATGGCCGGTTCCAGTGCGAGTGCCATGGCGATCATCACGCGCTGGCGCTGTCCGCCCGAGAGGCGAAAGGGGTAGGCATCCTTGAGGGTGGTGGGGTCGGGTAGTCCCACGAAGTTCAGCAGTTCCAGCACGCGTTGCTGGCGCGCAGGGCCTGGGTAGGCACCGTGCACGGCCAACACCTCGGCGATTTGTTCGCCTACACGCATCAGTGGGTTGAGGGCTGACATGGGTTCCTGGAACACCATGCCAATGTCTTTGCCGCGCAGTGTCAGGAGTTCGTCCTCGCGCTGTTGTAGCAGGTCGCGTCCCTTGAATACGATGCGGCCGGTCTTGGGCTTGAGGTACCGGGGCAGAAGTCCCATGATGGCGTTGGCGCTAATGGATTTGCCTGAGCCAGATTCACCCACGATGCATAGGATTTCTCCAGCGTGAAGTTCAAAGGACAGGTCTTTCACTGCGTGAGTGCGGTCGCTGCCATCGGGCAGGACCACGGTCAAGTGCTCAACGCTCAGCAGCGGGGTGTTGGGTGGTAAGTTGGCGATCGACATAGCTCATTCCCCCCGTTTGCGTAGTTGTGGATTCATGGCGTCGTTCAGACCTTCGCCGATTAGGTTGATGGCTAGCACGGTCAGCAGGATGGCTATGCCGGGCAGCACGCTCATTAGGGGCGCCTCACGCAGCATGGTGCGGGCGGCACCGATCATGAAACCCCAGCTCATGAGGTTACGGTCGCCCAGGCCCAGAAAGGAGAGTGAGGATTCGGTGAGGATGGCGGTGGCGATCATCAGCGACGCAGTGACGATGATGGGCGACATCGCGTTGGGCAGGATTTGCGTGAATATGATGCGCGCCGGCTTCTGGCCGATCACGACGGCTGCTTGCACGAACTCACGTTGCTTGAGTGAGAGGAACTCACTTCGGACCAGGCGCGCCACAGGTGGCCACGAGACGATGGCGATGGCTCCGACGATGGAGTAGATCGTCGGCGTGAAGATAGCCACCAATACTACTGCCATTGCAAGTTGCGGTATGGTCTGGAAAAATTCGGTGAAACGCATCAATAGGTCATCTGTACGGCCACCATAGAAGCCGGCCAATGAGCCTATGAGGACGCCGAAAATTACGGCAGCCAACGTGGAGACAACGCCAACTAGCAGCGACACGCGAGCGCCGTAAGCCAGGCCTGCGCCAAGGTCACGCCCTAGCATATCGGTTCCGAACGGGTAGTCGCTGGTGGTCAGTGGTTTGAGCAAAGGCTCAGCGACCATAGACCAGGGTGATTCCTCGAACCAGATCGAGCAGAAAACCGCTGTCAGAATCACCAGGAAGAAGATCATCAGTCCCACGAGCGCGCCTTTGTTGGCTGCAAAACGGCGTATAAACTTTTTCATATTAGCTTCCCAATTCGATGCGAGGGTCGACCACGCGGTAGATTAGGTCGGTGATCAGGTTGAACAGCACGACCATGGTGGAGGTCACCAGGAAGACGCCGAGAAGAAGTTGATAGTCGCGCTGCATGAGGGCGTCAAACATGAGACGGCCGATGCCGGGCCAACCAAAAACGGTTTCGGCCAGCACCGCGCCGCCGGCCATCTGGCCCAGTTGGATGCCTGCGAAGGTCACCACCGGCAGCATAGCGTTGCGCATCACGTGGCGGCGGATGACCTGGCCAGACGGCACGCCCTTGGCGCGTGCCGTCTTGACGAAGTCCATTCCCATGACTTCGAGCATGGAGGCACGCGCAAGGCGCGCATACACCGCCATGAAGAAGCAGCCCAGCGAGACCACAGGCAATACGAGGTGGGCGCTGATGTCGACCACGCGAGCCCAGCCTGTGAGTCCGGCACCCACGCTCTCCATGCCGAAGGCCGGAAGCCAGCCCAGCGTGACTGAGAACAGGATCACCATCAGCAGCGAAAGCCAGAACAGCGGCGTGGCGTAGAACAGTAGCGAAATGGACATGATGGTGCTGTCCAGCCAGGTATTCTTGTTTGTGTAGCGGCTACGAGCTGCCAGAACGCCCAGCAGTCCACCGACGAATAGCGAGAAGACAAAGGCCAGCGCCATCAGCAGCAGTGTGGCGGGCAGCCGCTCGGCGATGAGGTCAAGGACCGGCAGGTTGTTCCGGTAGGAGAAACCCAGGTCCAGCTGAAAAATACCCTTGACGTAGAGCCACAACTGTAGCCAGAGCGGCTGGTCAAAGCCGAACTGCTCACGCAGTTGATCAAGGTAGGCGGGGTCGGACGACGCGGCTTCACCTGCCATGATAGCGGCCGGGTCTCCCGGTGCCAGGCGAATCAGCAAAAAGTTGAAGATCACTACGCCCAGGATAACGAATAAGGCCTTGCCCAGTCTGGCGATGAGGAATGAGAAAAGTTTCACGATATAGCTCCTCGTTCTGCAATTTGCAGCTTTCTCCAGCCACGCGCGGTGCGCGCGGCCAATAGTTGCGGTCGAAAGGTGGCCCGCGCCGTGCGGGCCGCTCAAGCGTTACTTCTTGTCGAAGTAGACCTCGTCGAAGGTCTCGTTCAGACCGATGGCGGTCTTCACGAGGTTCTTGATGTACTTGGGATAGAAGGTGGCGTATTCCATCTCGAACAACACACCGTTGGCAACCTCGGTAGTCAGAACGTTCTGCACTTCCGAGTAGAGCTTCTGGCGCAGCTCGGGGCTGCGGGCCGCAGCCGCAGTGGAGAACAACTCGTCGACCTTCAGGTTCTTGTAGCCCTGGTTGTTGACAAAGGGCGAACCCTTGATCGAATTGGTCGACAGGAAGTGGCGCGCCACGCCCAGTGCCGGGTCGCCGTACTGGTAGGTGAAGTTGAAGGTCACGTCGAAGTCGAACTCTCCCGAACGCTTGGCCCAGCCGCCGGCGTCTGCCGGATCAATCTGTACCTTGAAGCCGATCTGCTCCAGGCTTTGCTTGGTGTATTCGGCCAGGCGGTCCCAGGCAGAACCATAGGGGAAGGCCAAAATCTTGATCGGCGTGGCGCCAACATTGACGCCTGACTCCTGAATCAGCGCGCGGGCTTTCTTGAGGTCAAACGCGTACTGCGGTACGTTCTTGTCGTAGTACAGCGTGGTGGAAGCGATCGGTCCGGTGGCGACCTTGCCCATACCGAAGAATATGTTGTCGACTATGAACTTGCGGTTGAGCGCGTGCATCACAGCTTGGCGCACCTTCACATTGTCGAACGGGGGCTTGCGTTGGTTCATGCTCATGAAAGCCAGAGGTGCGTACATTTCCCAGCCCTTGGTGGTCATTTCGATGTTGGGCAGGGCTTTCAAGCGCTTGACGTCCACGTTGTCTACGTCGCCGCCGCGCAGCAACTGCACGTCGCCCTTCTCGAAGGCTACGGCACGAGAGGCCGCATCGGGGATCACGCGGAAGACGATTTCGTTCAAATAGGGTTGGCCATTCTTCCAGTAGTCGGTGTTGCGGGTCAAAATGATATGTGAGCCCTTCTTCCACTCCTTGAACTTGAATGGGCCTGTGCCGATAGGCGTCTGGTTGGCCGGATTCGCGCGGAAATCGGTGCCTTCGTAGATGTGCTTGGGCACCATGGGCATGTTGTCAACGACAAACAAACTCATGAAAGGTGAGAACGATTCCTTCAGTTTGAACTCGACGGTGTAGTCGTTGAGCGCTGTGACCGAGGCAATGTACTTGTTGATCACCAGGCGACTACGCGGATGCGTTTCGCGCAGGAACTTGTCCACGCTGAAGACTACGTCGGCAGCGCTGAACGGCTTGCCGTCGTGCCACTTCACACCGCGCTGCAATTCAAAAGTGTAAGTCAGTCCATCGCTGGAGGCTTTCCACGACTTGGCTAGAGATGGACGCGGTTTCAGTTCTTGGTCATAGGTCAGCAGGCTTTGGTAGATCTTTCCCGCCACATATTGGGTGGGAGCCTGCTGGTTCAGGCCTAGCATCAGGGTGGGAGGTTCAGGCTGCACGATGGCAGTCAGCGTGCCGCCTTGTGTTTGGGCATGGACTGCGCCTGAGGTGAGCAGCCATGTGGCGGTCGCAAGCGCGGCGGTCGCTTTCATGATTCTTGAACTGGCAGAGGTCTGTTTCATCACGTTCTCCGAGAGGGGTTGTAGGAAGGCCCTGAGGCCAAGAGGGGAAAAGGGGTGGGGACGGGTGCCGAGGTACCCGGGAAAATTGGTTTGTGCCTCATATCTCTTTGTCTTCGCTGGCGTCCAGACCCAGGCGTCTGCTAATGCCCAGCAGGTGTTCGCGCATGGCGCGTCTTGCTGCTGCAGGTTGCCGCTTTTGCAGCGCCCGGAGCAGCGGCAGGTGTTCGTTGTGCGCCACCTCCCAGACCTCGCCGTAGACGAAGTGCTGGTTGAGCTTGTTGAAGATGGCGCTGCTCTCGCTTAGTGTCCACAGGTGATGGACCATTGAGGCCAGGGCCAAGTTGCCGCAGGCCTCGGCAATCAGAAGATGCAGTTTGTCGTTGTGCTTGAAGGGTTGTTCGGAGCCAGGCAAGGCCAGCGTGGCTTCTTCCATGAGTTTGAGCTGAGCGGGCGTGGCATTACGTGCCGACAACTCGGCGCAATAGGGTTCAACCAGCAATCGTGCTTGCAAAAGGTCTGCGGCGCCCATATCCAGCAACGCTGCAGGGGTGGGTCCCGCTGCATGAGCATCTGCAACGGTGGGACGGGATTCTGGACCAGTGACGTATACGCCCGTGCCTACGCGAACGACTACCCAGCCTTCGATTTCAAGTGCGATTAATGCCTCACGTACGGATGGGCGACTGACTTCCAGCATATCTGCCAATTCGCGTTCCGATGGCAGGCGCTCGCCTGCTTTGTAGCTGCCATTGGATATCTTGTCCTTGATCTGATTTGCGATCACCCGGTACAGCCGGGAGACACTGATAGGTTGAAACGAGTTCATGACAAAATTCAGGGTTTAGGTAGGGTAGTAAGGTGGCCTGGTGGTAAGGCCACTGTAAACGAAGATTTAAATTTTCGTCATGGGGTTAACACTAATGAATTACCTTAAGCACGTTCCGTGCCATTCTCAAGTCGTGTGTTTCCGTTGTGACTTGTTAGCCATACATCCTGATCCGCCATAGAGGAAAAGATGTGTTCTAAAAAACATAAAGAAGATGGAGTTGCACGCCGACCAGCGAGATTCCGAGTGATCGCATGCATCGGTTTGGTGAGAATTTTCTTGAGTGGTCACCTTTGGTGCGCATGTCTTGAGTGGCCTTGATCCTGTACGAGTCCACAGACCTGAACCATGATCATAGATTGAGTTGTTGACCAAATGAATGGCGCCTTCCTCCGTGTAGAGACTCTGCGCGGCAAGAACCAGGCTGAAGATTTCCTCACGCACGATAGACAGGTCCTGCGAGGTGCAGTCGAAGACCCAGGGCTCGAGGTTATCGCGCCGGTCTCGGGGTGGGCACGCGGTGGCCGTCGGCATGCAGCGTGACAGCTTCGCGCACGTCGCCACAGCTGTCGAATTTGCCACCTGTAGGATGGGTGTCGATGTGACTGCCTGTCATCACCAATCTGGCCGAACATTCGACGATAGTCGATTTCCTGAAAAGCTTCGCGCTCGCAGAAATCGTTACCCACCTGACCGACAAACAGGATCATGGGTGTGGAGTCCTGAAAGGCGGTGTGCACGCCGATGCTGGCGTTGGTGGCGCCAGGACCGCGGGTCACAAAGTAGATGCCTGGCTCACCGGTGAGCTTGCCGTAGGCCTCCGCCATGTAGGCGGCGCCGCTTTCCTGCCGGCAGACAATGGGATCAATCGCGCCTTTGTGTTCGTTAAGCGCATCGATGCAGGGCAGATAGCTCTCGCCGGGAACCATGAACAGGCGCCGGACGCCATGCGTGCGCAACTGCGGCATCAGAATTTGGCAGCCGTTTCGACGAGAAGACGAGGCGGGGTTGGAAGTTAAAGTCAAGAGGGCTCTTCTGTATGCATGGCGGTCAGCGCCCGAGCGGACCAAGTTCTGAATTCGATGTCACGGGCCAGCAGGCGCCTGGCTGTGTGGTAGTCGGGGCTTTCTATGGTTGGGCACGCTAAGGCTTCGCCGCGACGGGCCGCCTCGAAACACGCCACAGTCTCAAGTGCACGGTCCCGTTGTGCTGCCGACGGGGTTAGCGCCGCATGGATGGCCGCCACCTGTGCGGTGTAAACGGCACACTTGGCTTTCAGGCCGATGCGTCGGGCCCACACCAGATCCGTGGCTTGGGCCTGCGGATCGCGGTAGTTGAAAGGGCAGTCGATCGCTACGCGGCCGGCGGCCCGGCAGTCGACTAGAAAGCGGCTGCGCAAGTGGTTGAGCTCCAGACTGTCCGGGCCGCGCTCGGCCCCCAAGTCAGCCGTGAGGTCTTCGGCTGCCAGCAAGCAGGCGCTGATGCGCTCGCTGGCCGCCAGGATGCTCTGGATGCGCACCACACCGAGCGCGGACTCGATCGTAGGAACTATTTCGGTCGATCCCGCGGGCAGACCCAGTTCCGCCTCCAGTGCGTCAATGGCTTGCGCGAGAGAGGCGATCTCCTCGGAGCCTTCGACGTAGGGAAGGAAAATAACATCCGGGGCACCAGGCATGACACCCCGCAAGTCGAGCATACCGTCGCCCGCAAGGCGATTGATGCGCACTGCGGCGACCATACCTTGCGCCCGACAGCGCGCCATCAATTCAGCCACACGCGGGCGAGCCGCTGGACGGTCGTCTGGTGCGGTGAACTCCTCCAGATCTGCGACCAGAACGTCGGGACAACTGTCGAGTGCGGCCTGCTGGGCGTGCTCATCCAGTCCTGAAGTAAAGAGCCAACTTCTGCGTAGCGAGGCCGGTCGGCGCTGGGTAGGTGTAGTGTGCATCATTTCACGTTGTTAGGCAGGAACATCACAATTTCCGGCACGAAAGTAATGAGCAGCAGCACGCTGATCATCGCCAGCATCATCCAACTCAACGGACGCAAGGTTTGCATCATCGTGATGCCGCCCACCCTGCAAGCCGCCATCAAGTCGATGCCCACTGGCGGCGAAACCGCTCCTATGGCCATATTGATGGTCAAAAGGATGCCGAAATGCACAGGATCAATGTTGTACTTGAGAAGTATCGGCATGACGACAGGCGCAATGATGATGATGATTGGAATCGCCTCCATGAAGGTTCCCAGCACCAGCAACACGACCGTCAAAAATAGCAGCACCGTCGTTGTGCTATCAGTCCATGCTGTGAGCAGGTTCGACAATGAAAGAGGCACCTGCTCGGCCACCAATATCCAGGCAAAGAAGCCCGATGCGCCGATCGTCACCAAAATCGATGCACTGCCTTCACCGGTGGTTTTCAGACTTTCCCAGATCGATCGGATCGTCAGCGATCGGTACCAGAAAAGTCCAATCAGGATGGCGTAGACAATGGCACTAGATGCGGCCTCGGTGGCAGTGAAAACACCAAACCGAATGCCCCCGATGATGAGAACCGGCACCATTAACGCGGGCAGTGAATCAAAAAATGCCGCGCGCAATTCGGGCAAGTTGAATGGCTTGCCGCCACTCCAGTTGTACTTGCGCGATTGCCAGATGGCGATGCCAATGAGCGCCACTCCTAGGAGGATGCCGGGCACGATCCCGGCCATGAATAGCTTGCCGATGGACGTGTTGGTTGAGGTTCCGTAAATAATCAGAACGATACTCGGCGGGATGATGGTTGCAGTGGTGCCCGCGCATCCGACGAGCGCGCAACTGAAACCCTTTTCGTATCCTGCACGCGCCATGGCAGGTAGCAGCAGACTGCCGATAGCCACCACATCTGCCACGCCAGAGCCAGACAAGGCGCCAAAGAGCAGACACGACATCACCGCTACCACGGCCAGACCGCCTTTGATGTCGCCCACGATGGCCGCGCACAGTCGGACGATGCGTTGCGTAAGTCCCGCCCCATTCATTAACTGTGCTGCGAGAACGAACAAAGGAATGGCGATCAGTGTGAAACTGTCCAGTCCTGAGACGTATTGCTGAGCCGCCACGGCCGCCGGCGCATCGCCAAAGACCGCCAGATAAGCCAGACCTGAGAGCAACATAGCGAAGACGATGGGAAGGTCCATCAACATCGCCAAGGCAAACACACCGATCAGGAAATATGCACCATTTGACATGACTTAGATCTGTATAGGTAAATCGACCTGTTTCGGAGGCCAGGGCTCGAAGAGTTGAGCTATGTGGACGATTACTGTAAAGCCGCAAGCCACTGGCAGAGCCAGATAAACCACGCCCGCGGAAACATCGATGGCGGGAAGCATCTGGTCCATCGTCATTTGTGCCAATTGCCAGCCAGCCCACCCCAGAACGGTCAAGCCAACCACAATGAGCACGTGGTTGATGCGGTCCATCACTTCGAGCACGCGCTGATTCTTGACAATGTACGGCAATAGACCTGCCATAAGGTGGGTGCGGTCGCGACTGCACACCACGCCACCAATGAACGTGGCCCAAACCAAGATCAGCCTGGGCAGTTCCTCGGCCCAGGAAGGTGTGTTATTGGTTACAAAGCGCTGAAACACTACAACAGTGACCAAGACCGCAAGCAATCCGCACGCCAGCGCGGCAAAGGTCTTGCTGACCCTTGCTAGCACATTGGAAATGCGTGTGAGGTTCATTTGGCTTCTCTGTATTTCTTGACGAGACCCATCAACTCAGGTCCGAACGTCGCCTCGTAGGTTTTCCAGACTGGGGCGATCTCGTTGGCGAACGCGGTCTTGTTGACCTCATTAACTTGCATGCCTTTCTCCTTCAACTGCCCCAGGTATTGGGCGTCGCCCTCCGAAATCATCCGGCGTTGCTCGTCACGCCAGTGGTCGGCTGCGGCTTTGACAACCTTGCGGTCGTCGGCAGAGAATTGGTTCCAGACTGACTTGGACACGACCAGGCTGGCTGGGCTCCAAACGTGACCTGTCAGTGATAGGTACTTTTGAACCTCGAAGAACGAGGATGTGTAGATGATGGACAGCGGGTTTTCTTGCGCGTCAAACACCTTTTGTTGCAGTGCCGAGTAAAGCTCGCCAAACGCGAGCGGCGCGGGGCTGGCACCCAACAAGGTGAAAGTGTCCAGGCGCATCTTGTCGGGCGTGACGCGGATCTTCAATCCCTTGAGGTCCGCCGGCGTATTGATCGGACCGCGGTTGTTGGTGATATGGCGGTATCCGTTTTCCCACCATGACAGAATCACTAGATTTTTTGCGGCGGCGATTTTGTCCAGCGCTTCGCCCAATTCACCGTCGTAGGCCTTATAGGCCTGGACTTGGCTGGTCCAGGTGTAGGGCAACTCAACCACACCGAATCGCGCGTCTAACGGCTGCAGAGAGCCCGACCCGATGATTGCGGCGCCCTGGCTACCTATCTGAAGGCCCTCTGCCATCGTTTTCTCGTTGCCCAACTGGCCGCTGGGGAACAGGATGAAGTTGACGCGGCCCGCGGTCTTTTCCTTGACCTCGGCGCTAAAGCCCTCGGCTGCCTTGTGCCAGCTGTGACTTGGGGCGAGCACATGGCCGAGCTTGATGTCTAGCGCGTGAGCGGCTGGGAGTGCCGTCAGCGAGAGACTGATGGCAGTAGCGAGAGAAGCGAGATTGAGTGAAGGAAATTTCATGGCATGAACCTTGGTTAGTAGTGAAACAAGAGGGCGGGAGAAAACGGACAGAAATTAAGTTGTTGATGGGCTGCGGCTGGAGTTTCAGGGTCCCTTCATCCGCATTGAGCCCGGGTGATCCGGTAACGTGATGCAGCGACCCCAACCCAGTAATGACCAGCGCTCCGCCGAAGATTTTGAGTAGCCAAAAAATGTTCGAAAAAAATGTACCGAACATAGGGGAAACGGTTGTCGTACTGAAAGTGGGTTCTTCGGGCAGCGTGTTCAGTCATTGCAATTTCCTTGAGAGCATCATGTGAAACATGTTGATTGCGGGCATTTCACTTGGATTAACAAAAGGCGAGGCTGAGGCCTGTCAAGGCTTGCGCACTGAGGCTCGCTCGGCAGACAACCCCATTCGGCGCAACTGAGGATTGATGGCATGAATACGACGCCCAGCCCGAAAAAGTTGGATAGCAGCGGGTTTCGGTGATTCACCAGGGTCCGGCAAGCTGTCTTCAAAATCTTCACGCAAGCGGGCCATGATGGCCAACAGATGGGCGTACATCGCGTGTCGCGCTCGAATTGGATCACGATCTAGGATGGCGGAGGCAATGCGGTCGTGCTCATGAAGCGCCACGTCCCACACCTTGCTGTCGACGAAGTGCTTGTCGAGACATTGGTACACCGGACTGGCTTCGCTGAGGTCCCAGATGTGCATGACGACAGCTTCCAGAGCAGAGTTGCCGCATGCCGCTGCGATGGCAGCGTGAAATGCCCGGTCGAAGTGGCTGGGTGCGCCTGCCACTGACATGGCCGTCTGTGTTTCCAGAATTGTTGTTAATTGTTCGTCAGTTCCATTTTGGGCGGCGAAGGCCGCGCATTCTGGTTCGATCAGTAACCGTGTCTCCAAAAGTTCAAATGGGCCAATGTCGCTGGCATTCAGGTTGCCGGCCGTTGTGACCTGACCATCGGAGGCGGTCGCTGCAGTGTTGCCTGAATTTGTGCGCCGTGCGGTGACATAGACACCACTGCCTACGCGTACTTCGACATATCCGCTTAACTCCAGGGCAATGAGGGCTTCTCGCACTGAAGAGCGACTGACCTGCAAAATCTCCGCCAGATCGCGCTCTGCGGGCAGCCGCTCGCCGACCGCAAATTCACCCGAACGAATCTTCTCGGTGATCTTCTCTGCAATGACGCGATACAAGCGTTTGACTGAAACGGCTTCCAGGTTAAACATTTAACTTCCTCTAAATTGGTTTAGTGGTCCGGCCAATTCATGATAGTTTGAAATGCTGTGACATCGACATAGGGTTTTCGCTAGTTTCATTGACATAAAAGTTCTAATGGATGATGCTGAGTGCGTTTTGTTATTTGGTTTAACGTCTAATTTTTCCGAGAATTATTGGACAATAGGACTAATGGCCTGACCAATAAGCATGATTCATGCCTGATAAAATGCGCGCAAAATGCCTCATTAAATGATTTTTCCAGTGTTTTTGCCCGCTATTGGTGCGAGCGCGCACTGCGTCTGGGTTATCGCAATGTTGCCGGTGCAGGTGGGGTGATCAATGACCACGTGTTTCTGGTGAACGCCAGCCTTGGCCTTTACCCCGAGTTGCTGCAGGACAGCGAGGCTTTCAAGACACGCTTTGGCCGCAGCAGGCTGGTGGCGTTTGGTTCTGCACTGGTCACCATAATGGGGGTGCACCGATTATTGAAGCTGCGCATCGAACGCGGCACCGACAGCCGTGACATCAGCACAAGCACTCTTTTCATTGGCAACAACCGCCTGCAGCTTGAGCAGGCTGGCCTGGCGCAGGCCAGCGCGCTGGATCAGGGTTGCCTGGCGGCGGTGATACTGCGGCCCATTGGCGTGCTGGCCATGCTCTGGCTGCTGCTGCGTGGGTCGTTTGGCACGCTTGGCGAGGCCGACACGATAGAGAGCTTTCAGTTTCATCGCATGGTTGTGCGGCCACGGTATGGCTGGGCTGGCTTGACGGTTAAGGTGGCATTTGACGGCGAGGTGAGCTGGATGCGCACACCCCTCGAATTCAAGGTCTCAGCCATGCCGCTGTATTTGATCAAACCTGTGACCGAGGACGGCGCAACCGGACATTCCGGAGGCGACACATGAGCGTACTGCTGCAGCTCTCCGACCCCCATTTCGGTACCGAGCAGGCACCGATGGTGAAGGCGTTGGCGGCTTTGGCACAGCAACAGCAGCCTGATCTGCTGGTGCTCTCGGGTGACATCACCCAGCGCGCAAAACGCAACCAGTTCGCTGTGGCACGGGCCTTCACCGACCGGCTGGGTGCGCCGCTACTGGCCATCCTAGGCAACCACGATATTCCCCTATTTGACCTGGGTCAGCGCCTGTTTCATCCGTACGCCCGCTATCGCGAGGCGTTTGACAACGAGCTGGAACCAATACATGCCTCGCGTGACTTGCTGGTGCAGTGCGTCAACACCACACGCTGGTACCGCCACAAGGGTGGCATGGAGTCTTCAGCCCAGATCGAGCGCGTGGCGATCCGGCTGCGTCGCCGAGCCCGGTCAACTGCGGGTGGTGGTGCACCAACCCATTGGCGTGCTGCGCGCCACCGAGCTACACAACCTGCTGCATGGCCACGCCCAGGCACAGCAAAGCTGGGCTGCAGCTGGCTGCGATGTGGTGTTGGGTGCTCCACCCGCTCGATGACTGCTTTATGGAACTCCGTCGGCAATTCAGTGAGCATCACTTGATGGGTTCAACGGCCGGTATCGGGCTGGCATTTCGATAAACCGAAATTCGGCTATGGGCACGTCGCCGAAATCCACGAATGGCAGCTGACTGGCGTCGAACTGGCTAGCCGGTAAGCTGCCCGTTGTGAACGGCTCCAACGGGTCTCTTTCCGACTTAGGGTACCCACCCCCAATTTACAACCGAAACCATTCCATTTTGGCCTCAGCGTTTTGTAGTGGCGCGGCTGATCAAATTGGTTGCAGCACGCTATCCCGCACTCGCATAATCGTCTGGCGACTGCTGCCAAACTCCCTGGCCAGCGACGCAACCGATTCGCCATTGGTAACACGGCCTCTGACCACATCCGCTTGGAGCTTGGTCAGCCTTTGGGGTCTGCCGAGCACCTTGCCCTCAGACTTGGCACGGCTGAGCCCCGCCTGGGTCCGTTCAATCAACAGATCCCGTTCAAACTCAGCGACAGCGGCGATCACGCCCATGGTCATCTTTCCGGCAGGGCTGGTCAAGTCGACGCCACCAAGAGCAAGGCAATGAACCCTCACACCGAGGCCAGTAAGTTTTTCGACTGTGGCCCTTACATCCATTGCATTTCTGCCAAGCCGGTCCAACTTGGTCACAACCAAAACATCACCCGCTTCCAGCTTGTCCAACAGCTTCTTAAAACCCTTGCGCTCAGATGCTGCGACCGATCCCGAAATGGTTTCCACGATGGCCCGTTGTGGCTTGACATCAAAACCTGCCGCAGCGATTTCTTGAATCTGGTTGTCGGTGGTCTGTTCCGCTGTGCTGACGCGGCAATAGGCAAAAACTCGGGTCATTTGAAAGGTCCTTAGTGTCCGAAAATGGTGTCCGAATACTAAAGGGTGTTCAAAAATAAGTAAAGCTAATTTATGGACATATGTTCAAGGGGTGTCCACATACGGTCGATTTTGGACGGCACAAGAGTTGAACACTGGAGCTTGTTTTTCTATTACCGTAAAAGACCCGTTGCGAACTTTCACGCTGAACAGTAGTAAGTCAACTACTGTGCGGAACCGGTGGGTCGCGGCTAGAAGTGGGGCTAAGGTCATCTCTCATGACCGGCCATCCCCGCTGAGGCCCAGTTTTTGAATTTGCCTCGCACTGATACTTAGCAGCAATCATCGAGGTTACACCAGTGAATTCAGGAATATGTAATTTCTCTTGCTTGGAGAGCTTGTGGGCACCTTTCGTCTATGGTGAAATTCCCCTAGCTGATTGAGTAAGATTTGACCGACAATGAGCAGGGTGTAAATTTAACCAGTCTTCAGCGAATAACGCTGTCAGGAATAGCCTATCGTGGCAAGCTCGGAACAACTTAAGGCGCTCATAAAATCGCATATCAGTCGCGACGACAGCTATTTCTATTCCGTCGCGATGCAGATGGCTGCGCATGAAGCCAAGCTGGGACACGGCAAGCTAGCGGAAGAGTTGCGCGACATGATCGACTCCGCCAAGACCCGCCTGAGCCAAGATGCCTCGGGCAAGTTGGTGCCGATAGCCGGTTCGCTGAATAACGTTAACAAGCCGAGAGGCGAGCTGGCCAACCTGCTGACCGTAACGTACCCGGCCAATCGTTTGGGCGACATGGTATTGGACGACGTGGCGGCCAAGCAGCTTGCGCGCATCATCCAAGAGCAGCGTATGCTGGCCCGCATCAAGGAGCATGGACTGTCCCCGCGCCGCAAGCTTCTGCTGGTTGGCCCACCGGGCACCGGCAAGACCATGACGGCTTCTGCCCTGGCTGGCGAATTGAGTCTTCCCCTGTTTGCGGTACGCCTTGATTCGCTAATTACGAAATTCATGGGAGAGACAGCCGCCAAGCTGCGGCAAGTGTTTGACGCGATAGCTGATATTCGCGGCGTTTATTTCTTTGACGAATTTGATGCCATCGGTTCGCAGCGTAGTGCCGCCAACGACGTGGGTGAAATTCGGCGGGTGCTAAACAGCTTCCTGCAGATGATTGAGCATGACCAGTCAAACAGCCTCATCATCGCTGCCACCAACCATCCCGAAGTCCTGGACAACGCTTTGTTCCGGCGCTTCGATGACGTGGTGGAGTACCACCTACCGACGCCAACGCAGGCCCTGGATTTGATCCGGTCGCGTTTGGGTGGCTTTGCCCCCAAGCCCTTCAAAAAAGACGGACTGATCGAGCAGGCCGAAGGGCTGAGTTACGCGGAAATTTGTCGTGCGGTAAACGAGTCCATCAAGGACGCGATCATGCAAGACCAGACCAAAGTGCAACGAGTCGAGCTGGGGCGTGCGTTAGGGGAACGCCGTCTTATCAATATAAAGCTGACCCAAAACAACAAGCACACAGCAAACCATGTCGGAACAAATTCAAGATAAGCGTCGACACCTTGTATTAACCAACACGTCCAAGGCACAGCCCTTCACCGCTCCGTCCGCTGGCGGCGGTGGTGCACCCGAAGTGCCCATGCTCGACAGAGCTGAGCATGGTGCCCGGCTTCAAGCACAGTTGCAGAAACTCCGACCCTTGGCTCAGCAAGCTGTCGTCGCGCAGCAAGAGCAGGGACTTGAAGGTGGCCTGGGATTGCAAATTCAGTTCGTCGGCATACCCGATGTGGAACTCGCCTTTGAAAGCCTCGGGAGTGAACGCAACCGTGACCCTGATAAGCAAATCGAAGTTTTGAGTGTTCGCTCGGAAGGAAGTACGACAGTTGCCAATGTGTATGTGCCCGATGGCAAACTGGACCACTTCGAAAAATACGTCGCTGAGTATCTGGTTGCCAAGACAGACAAGAACGGTAAGCTAATCGACCATGGCACCTTGCTGAACGCAATCGCATCCATCCGCAGTGCAGAATTACGCACGCTCTGGACCGATGAACCCCAGCTGCTTCCGCAGGACGTGACGGAGCCGTTTTGGTGGGAAGTGTGGCTGCCGGTTCGTGGCCGGCGCAACGCGGTGGTTGCGGATTTCCGCAAGCTCGCAACTTTGGCAGAGTGCCAAGTCAGCGCCCACCAGATCAACTTTCCGGAACGTACCGTCGTTCTGATGTTCGGTTCGCAACAGCAGTTTTCCACATCGGTCATGACGCTGAACTGCGTGGCCGAACTTCGCCGTGCCAAGGAGACCGCCGAGTTTTTCGATGGCATGACACCGCCCGAGCAGCGACAGTGGGTGGATGAAACATTGGCTCGCTTAACTATGGCATCGGCGGACGATGCAACGCCCCGCGTCTGCCTCCTGGATTCCGGTGTAAACCGTGGCCACCCTCTGTTAGCCCCTTTCATTACCACCTCAGATCTGCACACGGTCGATCCTGCCTGGGGCGTGGACGACACCGCTAATCACGGCTCCGGCCTGGCTGGCCTTGTGGTGCTGGGCGACCTCTCCCATGCGCTAGCATCGAACGAGCCGCTTGTGGTCCCCCATCGGTTGGAGTCGGTAAAGATGACTCCTGAACAGGGTGCCAATGACGGCGATTCCAAGTTGCACGCCTATCTTTTCGCCGAGGCCGTCGCGCGACCTGAAGTAGCTGCACCAGCGCGCCCACGCGTCTTTACCTCCGCCGTCACGTCTAGTGATGACCGGGATCGTGGCCGTCCTTCCGCATGGTCTTCCACCGTGGACCGTCTCGCCGCCGACTATGATGGCAACGGGTTATTTCCTCGCCTGTTTGTTTTGTGCGCAGGCAATACCGAAGACCAGCAGTCCTGGAGCACCTACCCCGCGAGCCTGAGCACCAACGGCATCCGTGACCCCGGCCAGGCATGGAACGCCATCACGGTCGGGGCCTACACCGAGAAGGTGCAGATTACCGAAGCCAATGCACAAGGTTTAAAGCCCGTGGCGCCGAGTGGAGGGCTCAGCCCCTACACCCGAACATCGGCTACTTGGAGCACGTCATGGCCCTTGAAGCCCGAGGTGGTCTTCGAAGGTGGCAACGCAGGCAAAGACGCATTGAGCGCCGTGGGCATACCCAGCCTGGATCTGCTCACCACCCACAACCTGCCGCTTCAGCGCCTGTTCACCACGACCAACGCTACCAGCGCGGCTTCTGCGCTGGCTGCGCGGCTGGCGGGTCAGCTGATGGCGGCGTATCCCGCTCTGCGCCCTGAGACCATCCGCGCGCTGATCGTGCACTCGGCGGAATGGTCAAATGCGATGCGCACGACGTACCTGCCAAACAACACCAAGACTGACTTTGTGCGTTTGCTTCGGCATTGCGGCTGGGGCGCGCCGCAGTTGGATCGCGCCCTGTGGAGCGCGGGCAACTCGCTGACCCTGGTGGTTGAAGACCAGTTACGCCCCTACCAAAAAGTAAAGGACAAAGGCGTGGTCAGCAAAGACATGAATCTGCATGCGCTTCCCTGGCCGAAGGAACAGTTGCAGGCACTGCCGCCGAACACCCAGGTGGAGTTGCGTATTACCTTGTCCTACTTCATCGAACCGAATCCTTCCGCGCGCGGCACATCCTCCAAATTTCACTACCCTTCCCACCGCCTGCGCTTTGATGTGCAACGCCCGTTGGACGCCACCACCGCAGATTTCGTTGCCCGCGTCAATGCGGCCGCCGAGCGCGAGGACGATGGCGATCCGATCGACCCCAAAGACCCCGACTGGATTTTGGGCGACCGCCAGCGTCATCGCGGCTCGCTGCACCAAGACATTTGGCACGGCACAGCGGCAGCACTCGCGAGCCGTGGCTTTATTGCCGTCTACCCAGCCAAAGGCTGGTGGCGCACCCGTCAGGCCCAGGAACGCTACGACCTGCCAGCCCGCTACAGCCTGATCGTGTCAATTCGCACCCCTGAAACGAATGTAGACCTCTACACCCCTATTGCCCAACAGGTCGCCGCGCAAGTCGCAGTGCCTGTTGTCGTGAACACCTGATTGCCGATTGATGGATTACCAAGAACTGAAGCTGCTTGAAGACGACTTGTGGGAGGCTGCCGATCAGCTGCGCGCAAACTCCAAGCTTACAGCCAGCGAGTATTCGATGCCTGTGCTGGGCCTGATCTTTCTGCGCCATGCCACCACACGCTTTCATGCCTTGCTGCCAGCGGTGGAAAAGGCTGTGCCTGCCCGCGCCACAGGCGCACTGCGGGAAGACCGCATCAAGCTGGGCTTTCAGGGCAAGGCCGCCATCTATCTGCCCGAGACGGCGCGCTACGACTACCTCGCTGAGCTACCTGCCGGCACCCATGTGGGCGAAGCTATCCGCGACGCGATGATCGCCATCGAAGATTCGGTGACCGACCAAAAGGGCCAAAAGCTGCTCGAAGGCGCACTGCCCAAAGACTACCTTGGCCTGGAACAAGACCTGCTGGCCGAGCTGCTGAAGATTTTCAACCGCCCAGCCTTACAGACTGCCACGGGCGATGTGTTTGGCCGCATCTACGAATATTTTCTGAACCAGTTCGCGCAAAGTGGCGCGCAAGAAGGCGGCGAGTTCTTCACACCCCCGAGCCTGGTGCGCCTGATCGTCAACGTCATCGAACCAGACCACGGCGTGGTGCTCGATCCAGCCTGTGGCTCGGCCGGCATGTTCGTGCAAACCGGCCACTTCATTGAAGAGGTGCGCCACAAAAGCGCCAACGAAGTGGACATCACCTTCTACGGCCAGGAAAAGGCCGACCTCAACAGCAAGCTTGCCCGCATGAACTTGGCGGTGCATGGGCTCGAAGGCAACATCCGCATTGGCAACACCTTCTACGAAGATCACCACAAGCTTCTGGGTGCCTGCGACTTC
>JAABRC010000030.1 GCA_011391115.1 Candidatus Egaibacter danicus
CAGCAAGGAGACGCCAATGACGTTTTCGGGTTTGACGTTGTAACCATACTGGGGATCAGCTAGCACCATGCGGACCAGTTCTTCACTGGCAGCACTGACCACAAATACATCAATGCCGTTTTGCATCAGCGTGTTGTATAGCTCTTGCTGGCCCCGTAGCAGCCGGGGCGCATGCACCAGCATGATCTGAACCTCGTCGCCCACCAAGTATTCGGCAGGAATGGGTTTGCCCCAGGCCAGCAGGTCGTCCAGATGGACTTTCAATTCCTTCAGTGTGAATCCGGAAAAAATCTGCGATGCCCATGGATAACCTACCTGATCGTCGATCTCACCCAGACGCAGGTAATAGCTGTGCAGGCTTTCGGTATGCGTGGCACTATCCCTGAACGGAATCAGCTTGAGCGACGGGTCCATCGTTTCGCGGGTGAGCACGCCCCGCATTTCCATGAACGGTAACAGCGCCCCGACCAGATCATGGTGATACGACGTGTTGTCCGCATCAAAAATGGCAAATGCGCCACGGTGCGCGTTCGCCTGAATCAGTTGGCCCAGCTGCCTGGCCACGTCTTCGGGCCAATACTTTAATTGCACCGGCATCTTGTCAGCGCTGCTGCGTCAGGTAGTTGGGGTGAATGTACGAGGGTGCTCCGGACCTGGGCAACGGCGTGCGGCCACGTATGGCATCAGCCAGCTTCTCGGCCATCATGATGGTCGGCACATTCAGGTTGCCACTCACCACATCGGGCATGATGGATGCATCGACCACGCGCAGGCTCTGCACGCCATGCACCCGGCCTTCATGGTCGGTGACTGCCATGTCGTCCGTGCCCATGCGGCAGGTACATGACGGGTGGTACGCGGTTTCGGCGTTGGCGCGGATGTGCTCATCAATCTGGGCATCCGTTTGCACGCCTGGCCCCGGTGACAGCTCCTCCCCACGGAAACGGTCAAACGCGGTCTGGGCAAATATCTCCCGTGTCAAGCGGATACCGGCCCGCATTTCCTTGCGATCCTGTTCGGTACTCATGTAGTTGAACCGGATGACGGGCGGAGTAGTCGGCTGGCTATCGCGCAGCTTCACGTCGCCACGACTGGTCGGCCGCATGGGACCTACGTGGGCCTGAAAACCGTGACAGGTTGCAGGCGCCTTGCCATCGTAGCGCACCGCCATCGGTAAAAAGTGGTACTGCAGATCGGGGTGCTTGACGCCAGCCTCGCTGCGGATAAAGCCGCCTGATTCAAAATGGTTGGTGGCACCCAACCCTGTTCCAAACAGCAGCCATTCAACGCCGATCCGCAGCTTCACCAGCGGATTCAGGGCCGAGTAAAGGGTGATGGGTTCCGTGCATGCATACTGCACATAGGTCTCCATGTGATCCTGCAGGTTTTCGCCGACGCCTTTCAGCGGGGCTGTTACCGCAATACCCAGGGCTTTCAATTCATCCGGGTTCCCGATGCCCGACAACTGGAGGAGTTGGGGCGAATTGATGGCTCCGCCCGACAGGATGACCTCGCGGGTTGCACGCAGTTGCTGCAGCTGCCCGCCATGGGACACCTCCACACCCACGGCACGCGGCGCACCGGCAGGCCCTTCAAACATGACATGGGTCACGAGGCTGCGCGTCTGAAGTTTGAGGTTCTTGCGCGTGAGTGCCGGACGCAGATACGCCATGGCGGTACTCCAGCGTCGCCCTTTGTGGACAGTCATGTCCATGGGGCCGAGGCCTTCCTGTTGATACCCGTTCATGTCTTCGGTGTAGGAGTAACCAGCCTGCTTGCCCGCCTCGATGAACGCGTTGTACAACGGATTGCGACAAGCTCCGGTGCTGACGTGCAGGGGGCCTGAGTCGCCGCGATAAAGATCGCCCCCCTTGGCGCGTGTCTCGGCCTTGCGGAAATACGGCAGGCAATCAGCGTAGGTCCAGTTTTCAAGCCCTGCCCGCGAGGCCCAACCGTCATAGTCCTGCGAATGGCCGCGAATATAAACCATGCCATTGATGGACGATGAACCACCAATGACGCGGCCGCGCGGACAATGAATCCGGCGCTGGTTCATGAAGGGCTCCGGCTCCGATTCGTACAGCCATGTGTATTTTTCATTGGCCATCGGATAGGCCAGCGCCGAAGGCATGTGGATGAAGATGCTCTTGTCCCCGTCTCCCGCTTCCAGCAGTAAAACGCGCACATTTTCGTCTTCAGTCAACCGGTTCGCCAGCACACAACCGGCCGAGCCGGCGCCCACAATGATGTAGTCAAACTCTTCGTTCTTCATATCCACCTGCCTTCAGCGATAGCCGCAGGCCACTTCGCCCAATTCAACATAAACCGTCTTCAGCTGGGTGTAGTGGTCCAAGGCCACCATGCTGTTTTCATGCCCTATACCCGACTCACCCGCACCGCCAAACGGCATTTCAATCGGGGTCACGTTGTAGTTGTTGATCCAGCAGATGCCGGCCTTCAGGCGCGCGGCCACGCGATGGCCACGCGCAATGTCTCGCGTGAAAACACCCGCCGCAAGACCGAAACGCGACGCGTTGGCACGTGAGATCACTTCGGCCTCATCGTCGAAAACCAGCATGGACAGAACCGGGCCAAAGATTTCCTCACGAACAATTCGCATGTCGTCGCGGCAATTGGAAAAAATCGTGGGCGCAACAAAGTTGCCATCGGGAAGACCCGGCACGTCAACCCGCTTCCCGCCATAAGACAGCGTCGCCCCTTCGGCTACGCCACTGGCAATGTAGTCCAGTACCTTGTCTGTATGGGCGGCGGAAATCAGCGCACCCACTTCCGTAACGGTATCCATCGGATCGCCAACCCGCAACAATGCGGTGCGCTCATGCAACCTGGCAAGAAACCGGTCCGCAAGCCCGCGCTGGACAAACACGCGGGTGCAATTCGTGCAAACCTCACCCTGGGTGTAGAAGTTGCCCATCATCGCTGCGGCAACAGCCTGCTCCATGTCCGCGTCATCAAAGATGATCAGCGGCGATTTGCCACCGAGTTCCATGGTGACGCGCTTCAATGTGCCGGCAGCCGTTTGCATCACCTTTTTACCAGTGGGTACTGAGCCGGTAACCGAAACTTTGGCCACACCGGGATGAGCAGCCAGCAAGGCGCCGGTTGTGCCCCGACCTTGCAAGACATTGAATACACCTGACGGGACCCCCGCTTCCAGATAAATTTCGGCCAGCTTGAGTGCAGTGACCGGCGTGAGTTCTGAAGGCTTGAAAATCATTGCATTGCCTGCCGCCAGCGCAGGGGCTGATTTCCAGCAGGCAATTTGCAGGGGATAGTTCCAGGCCCCGATACCCACGCAAACGCCCAGTGGTTCACGACGCGTATAGGCGAATGCATTCTTCAGCGGGTATTGGGCCCCTGCCAGCGTGGCTGCAGCACCGGCGAAGTATTCGATGCAGTCTGCGCCGCTGTGCACATCCACCACCAGCGCTTCCTGCAGCGGCTTTCCGCAGTCCTGAACTTCGAGGGCAGCCAATTCTTCATTGCGCGACCGCAACAGTTGTGCTGCGCGATAAAGAATACGTCCGCGCTCGGTACCGGTCATGGCCGACCAGACTTCGAACCCGCGCTGGGCTGCTGCCACCGCCGCTTCCACATCAACCGCTACGGCGTCGTAAACAGCGGCAACCGCCTTGCCGGTGGCCGGGTTGATCGTCTCGAAGCGCTCACCTCCGCCACGCAAAGGTTTCCCGTCAACAAAACTTGTTACGGTCATCTCAGTCATACATACCCCGTTCTACCTGCAAATTCGTGTTCATAAAAAACCACTGCGGCTCAACAGGGTTGAGCCGCAGTCGGCCTCGCATCCAGTGCGAACCGCCGCACACCAGACGCGTGCCGCGGTGTGACAGTCTGAGATCAGACTTTCAACGCGCCTTTGACAGCGGCTGCACCGTCTTTGCCGTCAAGGGTTTTAACGCCGTTAAGCCATTTGTCCAGCACGGCCGGGTTTTTCTTGAGGAAGTTTCGGGCGGCCACATTGGGCTTCACTTTTTCCAGAATGGGAACCATCACCTGGTTTTCCATATCCGTCGTGAACTGCAGGTTCTTCAGGAAGGTCGCCACATTGGGGCAACGCGTTTCATAGGAAGGAGGGATGGCGGTATACACCTTGGCCTCACCCAGGTTGGGGCCAAATATGTCGTCCCCCCCCTGCAGATAGCTCATTTTCATCTGCACGTTCATGGGATGCGGTTCCCAACCCAGGAAAACGATGGCTTTCTGGGCTTTGGCAGCGCGCTGGGCTTCGACCAGCATACCCGCCTCGGAAGACTCCACCATTTTGAAGCTCTTCAAGCCAAACTTGTTGTCCTTGATCATTCCGGCAATCAGCGCGTTACCGTCGTTACCTGGCTCGATGCCATAAATCTTGCCACCCAGATCTTTCTCGAACTTGGCAATGTCAGCGAAAGTCTTGAGGCCCTTGTCATACAGGTACGTGGGGACAGCCAGTGTGTATTTCGCGCCCACCAGGTTCGGGGTCTCCAGTACCTTGATGTCACCAGCTTTCACGAAGGGCTCGATTTGGGGCGTCATGGAAGGGTTCCAGTAACCCAGAAACACATCAATCTGTTTCTTTTTCATGCCGGCAAAGGCAATGGGTATGGAAGCGATCGTCACGGTCGGCTTGTAGCCAAGCCCTTCAAGCACCACGGATGCCATACCTGTGGTTGCAGCAATGTCGCTCCAACCCACATCTGCAAACCGAACGGTTTTGCAACTGGCATCATCTGCCAACGCACTCTGGGCACTCAGGGCTGCCAAAGCGGCAACGACACCAACCCGTTTCATACTCAATTTCATGCTGACTCCTTGTTGCTGTTAAAAAAATGACTGACTCTACGCAAGACTCCTACCCACAGACCTCATTGTGAACAGACTGCGGCTGCAAATGCGCAATGGACGCTGTTTTATTCACGGTATTTACCCGGATTTGGCTTCACGACGTGAAGCGCGGCGACCCCGCGTACTGGCTTCTGAACTGATCACCACGCGCTCCGGCAATGACACGACTTCACGCAGTCGCTCGAAAGGCGCCGTCAGATGCGGGATCGCCATTGCTTCAACAAAAAACTCCTGGAAGCGCGGCTCCACCGCCGTTTCAATTTTTTCGACGCGGCGCACCAGTTGCTCAATGTTACGGCGGGACCGCTGGTCCAGCAGTGCGATACGCGCGCCAGTTCCGGCAGCGTTTCCGGCAGAGCTGACCTGATCCAGCGCGCAGTCGGGAATCATGCCCAGAACCATGGCGTACTTGACATCAATATGACTGCCAAATGCACCAGCCAACCGGATCCGGTCCACCTTCTCCACGCCCATCCGCTCCATGAGCAGGCGCACGCCAGCATATAGCGCCGCCTTGCCCAGTTGAATGGCCCGAACGTCGTTCTGCATGACTTTCAAGGCAGGCGCGGAACCCGTGGCCGGGTATAGCTCATATGAAAAGGTACGCCCATCAGCCTGGATGCGTGGATTGCGGGTCACCATGGCGCCATTGATGGTGCCGTCATGCAGGATGATGCCGGCCAGGTACATTTCGGCAAGCACTTCAATGATGCCGGAGCCGCAAACACCCGTCACACCCGTTCCTGCCGTTGCCTGTGCAAAGCCCGGATCATCAGACCACAGATCACAACCGATGACCTTGAAACGGGGCTCCAGGGTTTGCGAATCGATACGCACGCGCTCAATAGCTCCGGGAGCAGCACGCTGCCCGCAACTGATCTGGGCGCCTTCAAAAGCAGGCCCTGTAGGGCTGGAACACGCGAGCAGGCGCTGGTTGTTTCCCAACACGATTTCGGCGTTGGTGCCCACATCCACCAGCAAGGTAATCTTGTCTGACAAATCAGGGCGTTCAGCCAATATCACACCAGCCGTGTCAGCACCCACGTGCCCCGCGATGCAGGGCAACACGTAAATGCGGGCGTTACGGTGAATGGCAAAGTCGATTTCCACTGCCCACAAGGTGATAGCCCGATCCGTCGCCAGCGCAAAGGGTGCACCACCCAGCTCGACCGGGTTGATGCCCAATAGCAGGTGATGCATGATGGGATTGCCGACGAAGGTGGCTTCCAGAATGTCTTGCGGCACGATGCCCGCCCGTCGAGACACCTCGGCTGCCAGTTCATTCAGGGCGGCGCGGACCGCAGCAGTCATTTCCTTCTCGCCACCCGGATTCATCATCACGTAGGAAACACGGCTCATCAAATCCTCACCAAACCGGATTTGAGGGTTCATCACACCAGCCGACGCCACCACTTCACCCGAGGCCAGATGGCATAGATGCGCGGCAATGGTTGTGGAGCCAACGTCAATAGCCAACCCATAGGCGTGCTCACGAAAACCGGGCCACACAGCCACAATTTGCTGACCGGCATGCACGGCAACCGTCACTTTCCAGTCACCCTGCCGCAAGGCCGTTTGCAACTGCTGCAACACAATCACGTCGCAGGCCAGATCGGTCAGTCGCCATTCAAATTCCAGTGCGTCTTCCAGACGGCGCAAGTCACCGGAGGGGTCATGCATATCCGGTTGCTGCACTTCCACAAAATGCAGGCGAATCAATGGATCCAGTTCAACGTCGTGTGCCTCCGCCTCTTTGCGCACAACCTGTTTGTGTACCTGACTGCTGGAGGGCACATCAATCACCACGTCGCCGAGAACCTGCGTGGAGCAGGAAAGCCTGCGGCCGGCCTCCATAGGCTGGGTACTGCAATAGGTCTGCTCAACAGGCGAGACGGGCGAGAGGTTTTCAGCACGCGAAACCAGCCCATGCTTGGCAAACTCGCCTTCAGACACCAGAACCTGGCAACGCCCACAAATACCACGGCCGCCACACACTGAATCAATATCCACACCCAGCGAGCGGGCTGCCTGCAGAACCGGCGTGCCCACAGGAAAGCGGCCGCGCCGCCCGGACGGGGTGAAAACAACCAGCGCGTCTTTACCGCTCACTGCCTTGCTCCTGCCTGAAAGGCGATATCAGTCATTCGCGACGTCTTCTGCTGCCGCCTTCACGACGACCGCGACCCATTTCACCGTCAACACCCATCGTGGGCGCTTCGCGGAACTTGCGTATCCAGCGCATGCAATCCGGGTCGTGCCCCATCATGACGTCGGCGGCCATACAGGCTTTGACGACTTCTCCATGCATGGGGTTGGTAATGGCCGATGTCATGCCCGACGCGATGGCCATCGTCAAAAACCCGGCGTTGATGCCGTTGCGTTCCGGCAAGCCGAAGCTGACGTTGGATGCGCCACACGTTGTGTTCACTTTCAGCTCAGTCCGCAGGCGGTGCACCAGCCGCATGACCTGCACGCCTGCCTGATTAATGGCACCAATCGGCATCACCAGAGGGTCAACCACAATATCGCAGGCAGGAATGCCGTAGTCGAAGGCCCGTTCAACAATTTTCTTTGCCACGGCAAAACGAACGTCCGGATCCTGAGAGATACCGGTTTCATCATTGGAAATGGCAACTACCGCAGCACCATACTTTTTGACCAGCGGCAAAACCGTTTCCAGCCGGTCTTCTTCGCCAGTCACGGAATTGACCAGTGCCTTGCCTTTGTAGACAGCCAAGCCTGCCTCCAGCGCAGCCACGATGGACGAATCGATCGAGATGGGTACATCGGTAACAGACTGCACCAGTTCGATAGCCCGGGCCAGCATGCCAGGCTCATCAGCCAGCGGAATACCCGCGTTGACATCCAGCATGTGCGCTCCAGCCTCCACTTGAGCCAATGCATCGGCAATAACGCGGCTGTAATCACCGGCGATCATCTCGGCCGCCATGATTTTTCGGCCCGTCGGGTTGATGCGCTCACCGATGATGACGAACGGGCGATCGAACCCAATCACAACCTCCCGGGTCGCCGAGCTGATAACGGTATCTGTCACGTTGTTTCCTTCGCTGTTTGTGTTTCTGTATCACGCCCCGGATACCAGGGCACCCGACCATTGAGTACGCCGGACCGTTCAATGATCTCGGCAACGGACTCTTCCTGCCGATAGGCCATCAGATGAACACCCGACACACCTTTTATCTCCCGGATTTCCTGGATCAGGTCAATGCACACCTGACGTCCTTCGAGCGCAGGCTTCTCGGCACCGGCCATGCGTTTGATGACTGCATCCGGAATATGAATGCCGGGAACATTGGTACGCATCCAGTCTGCAGCCTTGGCTGAACGCAACGGACCTACGCCCACAAGAATGAAAACCTTGCCAAGCAGGCCTATGTCCTCTACTCGCTGCATGAACGTCTTGAGCCGTGGCACGTCATAACAGTACTGGGTCTGAATGAACTGCGCACCCGCCGCAACTTTCTTGGCCAATCGCTCGGCACGCCATTCAAAAGGCAGCCCGAACGGATTCGCGGCAGCCCCAAAAAAAACACGTGGCGCAAAAGTAACCTTGCGCCCACTCTGAAATTTGTGTTCATCACGAAGAGTACGGCCGATTTCCAGCAATGACATGCAGTCCAGATCAAAGACCGGCTTGGCCTGCGGATGGTCTCCGGACTGAACGCCATCGCCAGTCAGGCACAACATGTTGGCCACACCCATGGCGGCGCCACCCAGAATGTCTCCCTGAATGGCTATGCGGTTCTTGTCCCTGCAGGAGATCTGCATAACCGGCGCGTAACCTATGCGGGTGAGCAGCGCGCAGACCGCGAGGCTCGACATATGGCAGTTGGCGCCGCTGCCATCGGTCGCGTTGATCGCGTCCACATACCCGTCAAACACCCTCGCACGCCGATAAACATCTTCCGGATCGGCAGAATCGGGAGGATCCAGCTCGGACGTCACCGCAAATGCACCGGCACGCAATACGCGCTCCAGCCTGCCTGGTGAAGTATGCCCCGGCAGGATGGGCAGCGGGTAGCCAGGCACTGGCTCGTCTTCGAACTTCATGCTTTTTCCAGCACCTTGTCTTCCGACTGGTCACGGACGACTTTCAGCCAGGATGAACGCCCTTGCAGTCTGCGATCAACGGCTACCTGAACGACGCGGATGGCACTCTTGCCTTCACGCATGCGCTCGCTGCCTTCAAACGCTTCGACCCAGACGCATCGCATCTCGGGTTTGACTTCACAATTCCCGTTGGCACGCACACCGCCGCAAGGACCATTGCGCAAATTCTTCGGGCAATTCATGGAGCACGACATGCCAGTCGAACTCAAAGCACATTGCCCGCACATCTGGCAGTCAAAGAGAAAACCTTTCACCACTTTTTCTACCGTGGCAACCGGCTTTTCCATCCGGTCATAACCAATCCACTTCCAGAGCGGATGCAGTCCAACAAACACCCGCTCAAACGCGTTGTAAAAGGTCTCCATACCAGCCGCATGACGCACCGACCAGCGGCGAACTGCGTACATCAGACTTCCCCTGCCGCTGCTGGCGTTTCTGGCGATGCACTGGATGCCTCTTCCAGGCCATGCGCACGGATCAGTCTCAACAAATCCTCATCGGAATAACGGGATTCGATTCGATTCGCCTCAGCAGCAGCCTCGGCCTGAATATCGTCACTACAGCGACGCGGCTCGCTTCGCTTCCAGTCAGCCAGATAGTCTCCTGAACTGGCTTTGCCAGCACGCATCGCGGCCCGGTCGACCGCTTCCTGAAACCGGTGTGAAAGCTGGACCTTGGCAGTTTCCCGCCCCAGCTTCACAACCACCTGGGCCGGCACATCACGCCATGAAATCACAATCAGTTTTGCCATGAAATAATCCCAACATGTGCACGGCGCAGGCTTTGCTCCAGCCCTCCATACCCCGTGACTCGGTATTCAAATTCAAGTCCAAGACGATCAGCAGCCCGCTGCCCGTCAGCAATGCCTTGCTGCGACTCCACCTGCGCCAGGTAAACCAGTTTTCGATAGTTGCCAAAGTACTGACTCATCAGCTCGGGGTGCCGGTCAATGCCCAGACCGTGTATCACCAGTCGCTCGAAATGCCGAAGCAGAAAATCTGTCAAATAGAAAGTGCCAGGCTCACGGTCAGCAAGCGCCTCAAAGACTGCGCTGCCAGCAAAAAACTCATAGCAATGCGCACCCGGTATCCGTTCGACGTGCTCTTCAGCAAGGACCGCATCAAGCAGCCCCCCAGTGCCGCAGTCCGCATAGGCCACAAACATGGAGGCGTAACGCTCCCGGTTGGCACGGATTTTTTCCCGCACGGCTGCAGGGATTTTTTCGGGCCGGTTATGTAATTCGGCCGGCAAACACTGCACATCCATGTGAGACCAGTCATTGACCTCCCGCAACGCAACGATTTCGCGTGCCAGTGCGCCACATGCGATGACCAGAGTGCCCGCAGCAGCGCCCATGACAGCAACCTTAAGCCGCAGCTCCAGCGCGACGGGCAGCGATGAGCGTCTTGGCGGTCTCGACGGCAATGCCCGCGTCACGACAATAGGCATCGGCTCCCACCGCCTTGCCAAATTCCTCATTCAATGGCGCTCCACCAACGAGCACGATGTAGTCATTGCGCAGACCTTTTTCCTTCAGCGTATCAATCACCACTTTCATGTAAGGCATGGTGGTGGTCAACAGCGCCGACAGGCCCAAAATATCCGGCTTGTGCTCTTCCAGAGCTGCCAGATATTTCTCGACAGGGTTGTTGATGCCCAGATCGATCACTTCGAAACCGGCACCTTCCATCATCATCGCAACCAGGTTCTTGCCAATGTCGTGAATATCCCCTTTCACAGTGCCGATC
>JAABRC010000301.1 GCA_011391115.1 Candidatus Egaibacter danicus
GAAAACATGGTGCGTGCCGACGACATGCCGCTGGTGCTGCCGGTGCTGGGGGCCAAAGACCTGCCGCGCGGCGCCCACGTGCGGGTGAAGCTGGGCGAGATTGACGAGATCACGCTGGACGTCATGGGCACCGTGGTGGAGCGGCTGGATACCGTGCAGGAAACCGCTTCTGACGAGGCGCTTGAAGAAGAGGACGACGAACCCGTGGCCGGACCGATTGCCATCGCCGTGGACATCAGCGAGACTGAGGCTGTCACCAGCGATAATTCAGCCCCGTGAACCTGCGTAAATTCAGCACCCTCCAGATAGCACTCGGCTTCTCGATCGCCGTGCATGCGGTGTTGCTGACCGTTCGCTTTGTGGACCCCGAGGCGTTTAACCGTGTGTTTGAAGACACGCCGCTGGAAGTGGTGCTGGTCAATGCCCGCTCCAATGAAAAACCAGAAAAGGCGCAGGCCATTGCCCAGTTTGCGCTGGCCGGTGGTGGTGAAGCGGCCAAAGGGCGTGCCACCTCGCCGCTGCCACCGTCCGCGCTGACCGAGGTGGGCGACGCCGTGGAAGAAGAGGCGCTGCGCAAAGTGGTCAACCTGCAAAACGAGCAGACCACGCTGCTGGCGCAGATGAAAAGCCAGCTCGCCAACATGCCCATCCTGAACCCGAGCCAGGCCAACCCCACGCCCGAGCAGGTAGAGCGTGAGGAGAAACGCCGCCAGCTGGTCAAACTGCTGGCCGAGATTGAGCGACGCATCAACCAGGAAAACGCCCGCCCTCGCAAACGCTACATCAGCCCGGCTACGCGGGAAGCGGTTTATGCTGTTTACTACGACAGCCTGCGCCGCAAGATTGAAGACAAGGGCACGCAGAACTTCCCGGAAGCCGGTGGCAAAAAGCTCTATGGCGAGTTGACCATGATCGTCACGGTGAATTTCGATGGCCGCGTGCTGAAAACCGACATCGTTGAAACCTCGGGCAACCCGACGCTGGACCGCCGCGCAGAAGCCATTGCCCGGGCTGCGGGACCTTTTGGCCTGTTCAATGAGGGCATGCGTCGTCAGGCAGACCAGATTCTGGTGGTATCACGCTTCAAGTTCACGCGCGACGAAACGCTTGAAGCCAACCTGGCCGGCCAATGAAGCCGGCGCTTCGCTGGATTGGTCTGGCGTTGGTAGCCGCGCTGGCGCTGCAGCTCTATTTCATCGGCCGCATCGCTTTGATGGCGGTGGTGGACCCGCAATCCACCGCGTTTGAGCGGTCTGAAGCCTGGCGGGTGCTCAATGAAAAGGGCCGGCTGCCCTGGCGCCAGCAGTGGGTCAGCTACGCGGATATCTCGGACAACCTCAAACGTGCCGTGATTGCGTCGGAGGATGGTGATTTCATCAACCACGACGGTGTGGACTGGGAGGCCCTTGAGAAGGCATGGCAGAAAAATGCCAAGGCCCAGGAGCGCGTGGACAAGCAAATAGCGGCTGCCGCGTCGAAAGCCAAACCCTCCGCGAAGCTGCCCAAACCACCGAAAGTGATTGGCGGCTCCACCATCACGCAGCAGCTCGCGAAAAACCTGTTTCTGTCAGGCGAGCGCACCCTGATGCGCAAGGGGCAGGAGATTGTGCTGACCTTTGCGCTGGAGACGCTGCTGAGCAAAGAACGCATCCTGGAAATTTACCTCAACAACGTGGAGTGGGGCGAAGGTGTGTTTGGCGCGGAGGCCGCGGCGCAGCACTACTATCGCAAGCCCGCGGCCCGGCTCAGTGCATATGAGGCGGCCCGTCTGGCCGTGATGTTGCCGCGCCCCAAGTATTTCGAGAAACTGCCCAATTCGGGTTATGTGGCCGGTCGGGCCGCCACCATTGTGGCCCGCATGGGCGACGCCGAATTGCCGTGAACAGGCCGCCATGCTGGCCAAATTGATGAGCTACTTCCTGTTGGGCCTGGTGCGGCTGCTCACCGGCTCACAGGCGCGCTGGCATGGCTGCCCGCCCAAGGCAGAGCAGCGCATTTATTTCGCCAACCACCAGAGCCATGCCGACCTGATCATGATCTGGGCTGCGCTGCCAAAGGAGTTGCGCAGCCGGACTCGGCCGATTGCCGCAAAGGATTACTGGACCCGCACACCGTTCAGGCAATGGATCACCACCGCCGTGTTCAACGCCATTTACGTTGAGCGTGAGAGAACTGACGATCAGGACCCGTTGCAGCCGCTGTATGACGCGCTGGAGAGCGGCGATTCGATCATCCTCTTCCCGGAAGGGACCCGCGGCTATGCGGATGAACCGCAACCATTCAAATCGGGCCTGTACAACCTGGCCCTCAAATACCCCGATGTGGTGCTGGTACCCGCCTGGATCAACAACATCCAGCGCGTAATGCCCAAAGGCGAAGTCGTGCCAGTGCCGGTGCTGTGCTCGGTCACGTTTGGTGTACCCATTCAACTGCGCGAAAATGAAGAGAGGCGCGCCTTTCTGGATCGCGCGCGGCAGGCTGTCATCGCACTGCGGGATGTCTGAGAAACGCCGATGAACCAGTTCTTGCTCAAACTCACCGCTACCCAACAGATTGGGGCCATGTTCGTCCTGGTGTTTGGCGCGTTGCTGCTGGCCAGCATCGCAGCACTGCTGCTTTCGCTGCAGGACCGGGGCGATGACGCCGCAGCCGATGCCTGGCGCAGGGAGCTCAGCCGCATCGATGGCGTGCTCAGAACCAGCTGGGTCATGGTGTTTGTGTTCTGGGTGGGCTGGCTGTCGGGCGACGCGGTCACGCTGGTGCTGTTTGCACTGGTGTCGTTTTTCGCGCTGCGGGAGTTCATGACCCTGTCGCCCACACGCCGGGGCGATCACCGCAGTCTGGTACTGGCCTTTTTCGTCGTTCTCCCCATTCAGTACACGCTGGTGGGCACCCGGCATTTCGACCTGTTCACGGTGTTCATACCGGTCTATGTGTTCCTGGCCATTCCGGTGGTCAGCGCTCTGGCCAATGATCCTGCCCGGTTTCTGGAGCGCAACGCCAAACTGCAGTGGGGCATCATGGTGTGCATCTACGGCATGAGCCATGTGCCGGCCTTGCTGCTGCTGAATTTCCGGGGCTTCCAGAACCGGAGTGCATTTCTGGTGTTCTTTCTGGTACTGGTGGTGCAGACCTGCATGGTGGTGCAGTATCTGGCTTCACGCAGGTTCAAAAGCGCCCCCGCTGCGCCGGCCATCAGCGACAGCTTTGCATGGCGCAGCTGGTGGACTGGCGTGCTGGCGGGCAGTGTGCTCGGTGGCCTGCTGGCCGGTCTGACGCCCTTTGCCCCTGGGCAGGCGTTGGCGCTTGCCTTTGTTGCCTGCGTGGCGGGGTCATTGGGCCATCTGGTGATGAAGGCGCTGAAGCGGGACCGCGGCATTCCCAACTGGGGGCGTGACGGCGTGTCGGTCACCGGCGCCGGGGGGTTGCTGGACCGGGTAGATGCGCTGTGTTTTGCAGCGCCCATCTTTTTTCACTCTTCCAGGTGGTATTTTGGCCTCTAGTCCTCATCCACTATGCGTGAGTAGCTACTAAAATAGTAGCATGAGAACTTCCATATGAAAATGTC
>JAABRC010000302.1 GCA_011391115.1 Candidatus Egaibacter danicus
AGCCGGGTGTCTGAACCTGTACCGACAGGCTGAGCGCATTCACCCCTTTGACGAGCGTTGATTGCTGACTCAGCGTGAACGGCGGGGCCGTTGCAGTTGTAGGCGTCACTTCTGGCGCCGCGGCTGGCTCGGGTGCATCTGGACCGGTAGAGGATCCAGAATTTGCCGCGGCCAATTTACGTCTGGGGGTGTTCGCAAGCGGCCCAAGGGGCGCGGACTGCGTGATGAATATCTTGAAAAAAGCAAGGTCCACAGGCCCGGCTTCTGCGACATTCAACGCCTTTCGATATGCACGCAGCGCCGAAAGATGCGCCGCGTCCGTATTGCCATCAATCGCGCCATCGTAATAGCGCGCCTCACGCATGCGTTCTTTCAAAAACTGTACGCGCTCGGTCTGGTCCATGCTGAAAAACCAGTCGTCCATTTCACGCTGGATTTCCGTGTCTGAGTCCGGCACGCCCAGGCATTGCCAATAGGGCGCGCGGATGAGCTTGCCGACCAGCTCCACGGTCGCCAACTCCACCATATTGCGGGCGGCTTGGGCGGGGCCGTCAGACCTTGCGGTATTGAACGAAAAAACCAGGCCGATGCCCGGGTTTTCCAGTTTGGCCTGGCCATCGGCGGCGCTGGCGTCGCGGCTGGCCAGTACCGTTGTGTTCTTGGACGACACGCCAGGGATCAGGGTCATGGTGCTGGTGTCCACCACGGCGGTGTCGAGTCCCAGCACAGAAAACTTGGTATCCACCCCGGCCCGTACGCCAAACAGCGACTGCACCAGGCTGATGCCGACGGAGCCTCCGGTTTTGCTCACCGCATCGTCAAACTGGCTGATCGTGCCGCGTATGTTGTATTGCGGAATGACAGCAAACGCGTTGGTCTTTTGGGCTTGCTGCAGCAATTGCGACAAGTTTTGCTGGTCACTGCCAAAGACCGACAAACGCACCCCCCGCGAGCGACGGGTCATGTCGGACAGGGCAGACGTCATCATGTCGCGTGCCGAAACCGGCACGCGCTGCGTTGCATCCCGAAACTCTTCCATCATGACCGTCACATCGCGCGTGCCGCGGGCAAACATCATGTCGTCCATGCAGCGCAAGGCGGGCGTGAAGTTGGTAATGCTTTTTTGTGCGCGGTCTGACGGGTTGCTGTTGCTGCGCACCTCTTGCAGTGCGCCTTGCGTGGCGCAACCTGTGAGCGTCAAGGCAAGGGCAACGGGAAGAACGCGTTTCAAGCCGATGCGCGGAGGGGCAAAGTTTTTGGATGTCATAGTGGTCGTGGCAGGGCGTTTGATAAAGCGGGCGAGCCCTGGGATGGCTCGCCCCCCCAGCGGTGTGTGCTGGCGCTTTAGTTGCGGCTGGTCGGATTGCCAAAGTGGCGGAACTTGTCTGGCCCGTCTTGCACAACGGCAATCCAACGGCCCAGCTGCGCCTGGTACTCCACATTGCTGATGCCCTTGGGCTTGGTCTTGCCCACGCCGTTGATGCCAATGCAAGCGTCAGGATTTTTGCCGTTGTCATCCACGCGCAAGGTCCAGCCCATGTCGCAGTCTGCGGCTACACGGGCGTTGGTTTCGCAGCGGATGCCGCGGCCGGAGTTCACGCTGCCGCCATTGAGGTAGATGCCGGTACAGGAGACGCCCTTGGCCGCACTGTCAAGAGGATTGAAGGCAGCGCCCTGGGGAAACTCGTATTTTTTGATGGTCTGTACAAATATGTCGCGTCCGCCAGGCGTGTCTTCCCGAATCCACCCCGTTTGCGGGTCGCCTGGCAGCAGCACCGGTTTGGGCGCTCCTGCATTGGCGCTGCTGCTCGGGTCGGTACACATGTCCGGACCGGTTTTAACGACCTGCTGTAGGCCATTGACACCGTTGGACACGCTCAGACAGTTGGATAGGCGGGTCACCCGCGCCTGGGTGGAGCACTTCAAGTTGGTATGGTCAGAGTTTTGCTCCGCAGTCGTACCCGAGCGGCAGGTGACACCGTTTTCTTCGGCTGCCATGGCGGGCGCGGTGAGTGAAAGGGCAACGCCTGCGGCAGCAGCGATACGGATGAGCGTGAAGTATTTCATGGTGGCTTCCTTGAGGTGTTTGAAGCGAATGGATGGGTTGAGTGGAAGATTGGGCTGATCAGTGGTCACACGACTTGTAGGCAATGTTGGTCGCATTGCCCGCAGAAATCGCGAACCAGAACGCGTAACAAGCACCACGCCTGGCGGAGCCCCACCTGGCGTGCGCCGGCTGCGCCATAACCAAGGCGGTCACCACAATTTCTGCCAACGACTGCTTGGCTTGAGGGCGACTGTCGTTCAATACTTCCTGGACAAATTCCGCGACAACACGGTCTGTCTGTTGCATGACCTTGGACGGTCCGCCCATGGCCTCAATTTCGGCTTTGATTGTTCCGGCAGCGCCGGCTTTCTCAGCCCGATCCCAGAGCAGCTTGTCAATTTGCGGGTCAGTTTTGCCGCGTGAGAGAGTCGCATACTCGGACTTGGCTGCAGACATGGCCGCTTGGGACTTGCTCTTGAACTCTTCGCGCATGCGCTTGATGTCCGCTTCCTTTATCCCCTTAAAGCTCTTTTCCTTGGCTTTGGCGAGTGTTTCAAGGCTTTGAAGTGTCGGCTCGAAGGTCGGGCCAGCCTGGGCGATGCCGATACCCAAAAATAGTGCCATGGCTGGGATGGATTTGGTGATTTTCATGTGATTTCTCCGAAAAATGTGAATGGAAAACAGTCTGCAAAGAAGACTAATTTCCGTTGAAGTTGCCTGCCGAGTCAGCGGTTGCGAAGCGGCGGCTTGTCAATACTTGGCACTACCTGTGCTGGCAGCACTGGCAGGCACTACATGCCACACGCCACCGCTGCCATCGCCGTTGCGCTCTCCGGGTTGTGCGTCGCCAGCGAAGTAGTACAACGGCTTGCCTTTGATGGTCCATTGCTGTTGCCCGCCAGCGGCACCAATCAGACCGAAATCGCCTTGCGCCTTGGCACCGGCTTTGGCCATGAACATGGGCCAGGCGGTCAGGCAGCCACCACTGCAATTGCTCTTGTCCGCAGTGTCTTTGTCAAACGTGTAAACCGTGCGTCCGGCAACGTCGACCAGCAGGCCATCGCGTGCAACAGGCTGCGCTTGCACACCAGACGCCAGAACCGTCAAGAGCGTGACCACGCCCAGGGGCATTTTCATCATCATCAGATACTCCATTTAGTTGACTAAGTTGGTTAGAGCGCAACATCGCGCCCTGTCTTTAGAACGAGACCACATCGCGTTTGGATGCATGCGGGGAGAACAAAAAATTCACTTGTCTACCAGTACGCTGCACGGCAACTCCAAAAGCAACCTGATACTAAAAGCGCACCATCTCCGGCCCGTCTCTTGACTATCTCTGGCTGCAGCGCCATCGCTGCCAATAGCTACCTGCTGGAGCAATTCCTGAGCCCCACGACCACCCAGCGCACCAATGCCTGGGGTGGCAGCGTAGAAAACTGCATCAAAAGTTGTCGTGGAGGTGGCGCGCAAGACGGCTGCCCGCTGCCTTTAAGCAAGTGCAGCGCTTGAATACGAGCTAG
>JAABRC010000303.1 GCA_011391115.1 Candidatus Egaibacter danicus
GCCTGCAAGGCCAGTGCAATGTTTTCGCGCACCGAGAGCTCGGCGATGATGCCCTCGGCCTTGCGGTCTTCGGGGCACAGGGCCAGCCCCAGCTGGATGGCGGTGGCGGACGAGTCCATGCGCACGACCTTGCCGCCCAACACAATCTCGCCCGCATCGCTACGGTCCAGGCCAAACAGCAGGCGTGCCAGCTCGGTACGGCCCGAGCCCAGCAGGCCGCCCAGGCCCACCACCTCACCGCGGCGGATGCCGAGGTCTATTGCTTTCACATGGCCACGGCGGTTCAGCGCCTTGGTTTGCAACCATTCAGGCTCCGCCGCACGGGCCTCGCCATCGGCAGACTGTACACTGTGGGCTGCCACCAGCTCGCGGCCCACCATGGCTGCAATCAGTGCGTTGTGGCCCAGCTCGGCCGTTGGGTATTCGCCCACCAGCTCGCCATTTCGCAGCACGGTGATACGGTCACACAGGGCATAGACCTGGTCCAGAAAGTGGGTGACAAACAGAATCGCCATGCCCTGGTCACGCAGCTGGCGCAGCACGCCATACAGGCGCTCCACCTCTTCGTCGTCCAGGCTCGATGTGGGCTCGTCCAGGATCAAGACCTGGGCCGAAATACTCAGGCTGCGTGCAATCGCCACCATCTGCTGCACGGCCACCGAGTAGCTGGCCAGCGTCTGGGTGACGTCAATGTCCAGGTTCAGGCGTGCCAGCAGCTCGCGCGCCTCGCGGTGCATGCGGGTCCAGTCAATGGACCAGGCGCCGGCCAGGCCCCGGCGCGGGTAGCGGCCGGCAAAAATGTTCTCGGCCACCGACAGATTGGGGCAGAGGTTGACCTCTTGGTACACCGTGCTGATGCCCAGGCGCTGCGCGTCCAGGGTGGACGTGGCGCGGATGGACTGGCCGTTCAGGCGCATATCGCCCTGGTCGGCGGGGTACACGCCAGTCAGCACTTTGATGAGGGTGGACTTGCCCGCGCCGTTTTGGCCCATGAGGGCGTGCACTTCACCGGCAAACAGGCGCAGGTTCACGCCCGTGAGGGCCCGCACGGCGCCGAACTGCTTGGCCACGCCGGAAAGCTCCAGCACGGGCGCAGCGACATCGCGGGCCGGTGGTGTGTGTGTCATGGTGTATTGTAAAAAAGGCCTGCAGCCGAAGCCGCAGGCCAAAACCAGGGGACAGAATAGAGAAGCCGGGATCAGTACTGGCGGCTGGGGAACTCTTTGGCCGCAGTTTCCATGGGGTAGACACCGTCCTTACCGATGATCCGGCGAGGCACAGTCTTGCCGGCCGCGATGTCCTTGGCGGTGGCCATGACCAGGGGGCCCAACAGCGGGCTGCATTCCACGCTGACGTTGAGTTTGCCGGCGATCATGGCTTCGAACGCACCCTTCACACCATCCACAGAGATGACCAGGATGTCTTTGGCAGGCTTGAGGCCGGCTTCCTCGATGGCCTGGATGGCACCAATCGCCATGTCGTCGTTGTGCGCGTAGAGCACATTGATCTTCTTGCCTTCGGCTTTCAGGAAGGCTTCCATGACTTCCTTGCCCTTGGCGCGGGTGAAGTCACCGGTTTGCGAGCGGATGATCTTGATGTTGGAGTTGCCCTTGATGGCGGCTTCAAAGCCCTTTTTGCGGTCAATCGCAGGCGCTGAACCCACGGTGCCTTGCAGCTCGACCACGTTGATGTCGCCTTTGAGGGTCTTGGCCCGCTCCATCAGCCACTGGCCTGCCATCTCGCCTTGCTTCACAAAGTCAAAACCAATGTGCGTTAGGTACAGGGACGTATCTTTGGAATCCACCGAGCGATCCATCAGGATCAACGGAATCTTGGCATCCTTGACTTCCTTCAGCACGGTATCCCAGCCGGACTCCACCACGGGCGTCAATGCAATCACGTCCACCTTTTGGGCGATGAAGGAACGCAGGGCCTTGATCTGGTTTTCCTGCTTTTGCTGCGCATCGGAGAACTTCAGCTCAATGCCAGCCGCTGTAGCTGCAGACTTCATGGAGTTGGTGTTGGCGGTGCGCCATTCACTTTCGGCACCAATCTGACTGAACCCCACCACAATTTTCTTCTGTGCGAACGCGCTCAATGGAAGGGCGCCAGCAACGGTAGCCGCAACGGCGGCCGTGATCAGGGTACGTCTGTTTTGTTTCATGTTGTCTCCTCAAATAAAACGGGGCATTAGGGGTGACTGCACAACTGCCCGTTGTCGGCTGCGCGGTCAGATACGGTTGGAAATGACGCCAGACCAATGACACCGGCGAATGATAGAGGCGAGAGCCATATTCATCTAATAGATATTTTCGTAATAGATATACCTTTTTTAGGATTGTCGTAAACCCTCGGGTTTCCTGATTTAAAACCTGAATATAGATATAAAAAGCTCACTTATTGGCCTCTTTTTTGACATTGCAAATAAAGTATTTGAATTTATAAATTCAATGTTTTCATTTATCAATAAGCGTTGATAGGATGCCAGTGCTCAAAGTCCTGCCTGAATCATGACTCACTCTGAACACCCTATCGTCTGGCTGACCCATGCCGGACAGCGCCTGGGGCTGGTGCCCAGTCTGGGTGGTGGTGTGGCCGCCTGGCAGCTGGAGCGGCGTCCAGACCTATTGGATTTATGGCGACCCTGGGATGGACGCAACCCCGACATGTATTCCCTGGCTTCGTTTGCCATGCTGCCGTGGTCCAACCGCATCAGCAAAGGTGGTTTTGATCACGATGGCCAGTTTTATCCCATGGTCTGCAACCGCCTGGGCGAGCCTTATCCCATTCATGGCGACGGCTGGCTGCAGCCCTGGACGCTGAAACAGCCCGCGGACGATACGCTGGTCATGTCGCTGCAGTCGCATCAATTTGGTGGCAACCCTTACGAATATGAGGCCACGCAGACCTTCCGCCTGGTTGGGACTTGGGCAACGGCGTGGACGTCAACGGCACGCTGGTGGACAACGCGTTCACGGGCTGGTCTGGCGAGAGTGTGATCCGCTGGCCCGAGGACCGTTTGTAACTCACGATGCGGGTGCCCGCCGTGCAGCAGGCGGCGCAGGTATCCGGTGTGGCTTCGGGCTACTGTCTTTTGTACCGTCCGCCAGGCGGCCCGGCATTTTGCTTTGAGCCGGTCATGCACCCCATTGATTCATTTCATGCGCAGGATCGGGAGGGGCTGAAGGTTCTGAGCACTGGCGAAACCCTGACATTACATGTGGAGTGGCGGTTTCAGACGCTGGTTTGATCGCATCGCCTCGGTGAAAACGAGATGCTATTAAATTTATAGCAAATCACGCATATCCGACGGGGTCTGGGTGCCAATTTGACGTGATAAAAAGGGCGAAATTACCCTCAGGCCAATGCTGCCTCAATATCCTTGGCCATGCTGGCGGGCGCATCCTGCGGCGCATACCGTTTGATGACGGCGCCGTCCTTGCCCACCAGAAACTTGGTGAAGTTCCATTTGATGGCTTTACTGCCCAGCAAGCCGGGCGCCTCGACCGCCAGCCACTGGTACAGCGGCGCGGCGTTGGCGCCGTTCACGTCAATCTTGG
>JAABRC010000304.1 GCA_011391115.1 Candidatus Egaibacter danicus
ACAACGTGCTCTGGCAGATCAACCGGGCCCGCGAATGGGGCCTGAAGTATCTTTACCTTGGCTACTGGGTTGCACAAAGCAGAAAAATGTCGTACAAAACCCGCTTCAAGCCCTTCGAGTTGCTTGTCCGGAATCAATGGTGTGCCATGGCTGACGCCAGCGCTTTGTCTTCAGAAAATTTTCACAAGGTAAAATGAAAATCCATTTCAGGATATCGCATGCGAAAGATTGACTCTGCCATTTCAGCCACACCGACCATCCAGGTCATTGAACGCATGATGACCCTGATGGATGTGCTGGCCTCCCAGGAAGAAGCCATCTCGCTCAAGGAAATCAGCGCCAAGACCGGCCTGCATCCCTCCACCGCGCACCGCATCCTGAACGACCTGGTGCTTGGCCGCTTTGTCGAGCATCCGCAAGCTGGCAGTTACCGCCTGGGCATGCGCTTGCTGGAGTTGGGCAATCTGGTGAAAAACCGGCTCAATGTGCGCGATGCCGCGCTCGATGCCATGCGCGACTTGCATCGCCTGACCCAACAACCGGTCAACCTCAGCATCCGCCAGGGCGATGAAATCATCTATGTGGAAAGAGCCTACAGCGAGCGCTCGGGCATGCAGGTGATCAGGGCCATTGGTGGCCGCGCGCCGCTGCATCTGACGTCAGTGGGCAAGTTGTTTCTGGCGGCCGATGAACCGCAAAAAGTGCGCTCATACGCGCTGCGCACCGGCCTGAGCGGTCACACCAAAAACAGTCTGACACAACTGCCGACTCTGGAGCGTGAACTGGCCAAAGTGCGTCGCGAGGGCTACGCCAGTGACAACGAAGAACTGGAACTGGGGGTGCGCTGCATGGCCGCCGGCATCATGGATGACCAGGGCAAGCTGGTCGCGGGATTGTCGATTTCAGCGCCGGCAGGTCGGCTGGACGAAACCTGGTTGCCCAAACTCAAAGCCACGGCCCAGGAGATCTCTGCCCATCTTGGTTACCGGATGAGCAGCGCCGCCTGATCAGCCGCCGATCAGCGGGACGTCCGGCTTGATGATGGCAGCATTGGCTGCCGACTCGACCCAATGACGAACGCGCTCGGCGTCGCCCAAACGGCTCAGCTTGCCAGCCGAATCCAGAAAGACCATGATCAACTGCCGTCCGGCCACTTTGGTCTGCATCACCAGGCAGCGCCCGGCTTCCGAGATGTAGCCGGTTTTTTGCAGGCCGATGTCCCAACTCGGGTTTTTAACCAGCCGATTGGTGTTATTGAATTGCAGCACCCGCTTGCCCACCGACACCTGATGGCCGGTGGACGTGGTCAGTTCACGCAGCAAGGGCTGTTGATGCGCGGCATCGACCAGTTTTGCCAGATCACGCGCACTTGACATGTTTTTGCTGGACAGCCCCGTGGGCTCCACGTAGCGGGTGTCTTTCATATCGAGCACTTGCGCCTTGTGGTTCATCAGTTGGGTGAAAACCTGCAAGCCGCCGGGATAGGTGCGCCCCAGCGCATGGGCGGCGCGGTTTTCGCTGGACATCAGCGCCAGGTGCAACAGTTCGCCCCGGCTCAACCGGGTGCCAACACGCAATCTGGAACGACTGCCTTTTTCGGTATCGACATCCTGCTGGGTGATGGTGATCATTTCATCCATGGGCAACTTGGCGTCGCTCACCACCAAACCGGTCATCAATTTGGTCAGTGACGCGATCGGCAGGATCGCCTGGTCATTTTTGCTGAACAGGACTTCATTGGTCTCCTGATCTATGACCAGTGCCACACTCGATTTCAGATTGAGATCATCGGAGACATGCTGCAAGCCAGCCATCTGGCCAAAAGATGGCTTGGGCTTTGCAGCCGTCCTGACATGTGCCGCTTTTCGCTTGCCAGCCACGAATTGTTTGGTCACACGGCGTTTGGCCACGACCGCTGTTTTCTTCTGCTTGCTTGCGTGGGTCTTGGCAGGTGCCGCGTTAACAACCGGTGTCCATGCAAACCAGCTCAACAAGCTCAAAAGACAAATGAATCCACGAACTTTCTTTGAAAAAAAGCTGCTTCTTGCGGTTGTCATGAACTTGTCTCCTGAAAGAGCCTCTTGGCGGACGTTCAGTTTAAACCCGAAAGTCTTGATACAGCAAGTACTTGCAAGACTTTGTTAAACTAATTCGCAACATCAGCCCTGGGCAGCCACCCGTTCGGCCTGACTCTGGAGTTTGTTCAGGGCACTCAAGTAGGCTTTGGCAGAAGCCACGACAATGTCGGGGTCGGCGCCGACACCGTTGACGATGCGGCCATTGCTCTGCAAGCGCACGGTCACCTCGCCCTGGCTTTCGGTCGAACCGCTGATGGCATTCACCGAATACAGCACCATCTCGGCCCCGCTCTTGACGTTCGCTTCGATGGCCTTGAGCGAGGCATCGACCGGCCCGTTGCCGTTGGCCGTGGCGGTGACTTCCTTGCCGCCGATGGTCATGACCACCGTGGCCTGTGGCATCTCGCCGGTCTCGCTGTGCTGCGACAAAGAGACAAAACCAAACTGCTCATGGCTCTGGGCGACATTTTCTTCGCTCACCAAAGCCAGAATGTCCTCGTCAAAAATCTCACTCTTGCGATCGGCCAGTTCCTTGAATTTGGCAAATGCAAGATTCACATCGACCTCGCTGTCCATTTGCACACCCAGCTCCGCCAGCCGCTGCTTGAACGCATTGCGCCCGCTCAGCTTGCCCAGCACGATCTTATTGGCGGTCCAGCCCACGTCTTCGGCACGCATGATCTCGTAGGTGTCGCGCGCCTTCATCATGCCGTCCTGGTGAATGCCTGAGGCGTGGGCAAAGGCGTTGGCGCCAACGATGGCCTTGTTGGGCTGCACCACAAAACCAGTGGTTTGGCTCACCATGCGGCTGGCCGCCAGAATCTGGGTGGTGTCGATACCCACATCCAGATCAAAATAATCACGCCGGGTGCGCACGGCCATCACCACCTCTTCCAGACTGCAATTGCCGGCACGCTCCCCGAGCCCGTTGATGGTGCATTCAACCTGGCGCGCGCCACCGATCTTGACACCTGCGAGCGAGTTGGCCACCGCCATGCCGAGGTCATTGTGGCAATGCACCGACCAGATCGCCTGGTCGGAATTGGGCACACGTTCACGCAGGCGTTTGATAAAGTTGCCATACAGCTCGGGAATGGCATAACCCACCGTGTCCGGCACGTTGATGGTGGTGGCTCCCTCCTTGATCACCGCCTCAATCACCCGGCACAGAAAATCCTCTTCGCTGCGGTAGGCGTCTTCGGCACTGAACTCAATGTCGGCCACCCGGTTGCGGGCAAAACGCACCGCCTGCTTGGCCTGCTCCAGCACCTGCTCGGGGGTCATGCGGAGTTTTTTCTCCATGTGCACCGGCGAGGTGGCAATGAAGGTGTGAATTCGCGCCCGGTTGGCGCCCTGCACCGCATCGGCTGCCAGCGTGATGTCACGGTCATTGGCGCGTGACAACGAGCATACGGTGGAGTCCTTGATGGCATGGGCAATGGCCTTGATGGCCTCGAAATCGCCGTTGGAGCTTGCAGCAAA
>JAABRC010000305.1 GCA_011391115.1 Candidatus Egaibacter danicus
TGGCCTGAAAGCGGCAAGTTTCTCGGTGACTGGAAAGAAGGCGAGAAACTGGCACAAAGCGGTCGTGGCCTTACCTGGACGGATGACGCGACAACGCCGAACGGCGGGAATTGCTACAACTGCCACCAGATCACCAAACAGGAAATTTCCTTCGGCACGATCGGCCCCAGCCTTTACAACTACGGCAAGTTGCGTGGCGTAACAGACCCCGCCAGTGCTGCAGCCAAGCCGATCGTGGAATACACATGGGGCAAGGTATGGAATAGCAAGGCCTACAACGCCTGCTCAAACATGCCGCGCGCGGGCCATATGGGCATCTTGACCCAGGCCCAGGTGGCAGACATCCTGGCGCTCCTCCTCGATCCAAAGTCCCCCGTTAACCAATAAACTGTATCGGACCCGGCTGGTGGCCGGGTCTTTTTTTCTTTCTATTAATTCAGTAGTTGCGAATTTATGAATTTAACCAAACGCGAGTTCTTTCAGGTGTTGGGCGCTGGGACCATGGCCGGCATGGGTCTTGGAGCATTCGCTGATGCCGACGCGGCCACCGCCACCAATGGTCTGTACGACATTCCAAAATTTGGAAATGTGTCGTTTCTGCACATGACCGATTGTCACGCCCAGCTCAAGCCCATCCATTTTCGTGAGCCCAGCATCAACATCGGATTGGGTTCGATGAAGGGCAACCTGCCGCATCTGGTGGGTGAGCACTTGCTCAAGGTGGCTGGCATCCGACCCGGCACGGCGGAGGCTCATGCGTTGACCTATTTGAACTATGAAAAGGCGGCCAGACGCTACGGCAAGGTGGGAGGCTTTGCGCATCTGGCTACCCTCGTCAAGCGTATGAAGGGCAGTCGTCCCGGTGCGTTGTTGCTCGACGGTGGTGATACCTGGCAGGGCTCCGGTACCTCTTTGTGGACCAACGGCCAGGATATGGTGGATGCCTGCAAACTGCTGGGTGTGGACGTGATGACGGGCCACTGGGAGTTCACACTGGGCATGGAGCGCGTGAAGGAAATCATTGAAAAGGACTTTGCCGGCAAGGTCGATTTTGTGGCTCAAAACGTCAAGACCAACGATTTTGGCGATCCGGTTTTCAAGCCTTACGTCATTCGTGAAATCAATGGCGTGCCCTGCGCCATCATTGGACAGGCTTTTCCGTACACACCAATTGCGAACCCGCGTTACATGGTTGCGGACTGGGCCTTCGGCATCCAGGATGAGAACATGCAGGCCATGGTCAACGAAGCACGTGGCAAGGGTGCTCAGGTGGTTGTGGTCCTTAGCCACAACGGTATGGACGTTGACCTGAAGATGGCCAGCCGTGTCAGTGGCATCGATGCCATCATGGGCGGTCATACACACGATGGCATGCCAGTAGCTACGCTGGTTTCCAACAAAGGTGGCAAAACCATCGTGACCAACGCGGGTTCCAACAGCAAGTTTTTGGGCGTGCTGGACTTCGACGTCAAGGACAAAAAAGTAGCCGACTTCCGCTACAAGCTGCTGCCCGTCTTTGCCAATATGCTGCCGGCTGATCGCGAGATGGACGCGCTCATCACCAAAATCCGCGCGCCGTATGAAGCCAAATTGGCAGAAAAACTCGCCGTTACGGAAGGCACTTTGTACCGCCGGGGCAACTTCAACGGCACCGGTGACCAGCTGCTGGTGGATGCCCTCATGGACGTACAAGGCGCTGAAATTGCGTTCTCGCCCGGTTTCCGCTGGGGCACCACACTGTTGCCTGGGCAGGCCATTACGCGCGAGTGGTTGATGGACATGACGGCCACCACCTACTCCTATGCAACCGTCACTGAAATGACGGGTGAAACCCTGAAAACCATTCTGGAGGACGTATGCGACAACCTGTTCAATCCAGATCCCTATTACCAGCAGGGAGGTGACATGGTTCGCGTGGGTGGCTTGCAATACAGCTGCAATCCAGCCGGAACGATGGGTAAACGCATTGAGGACATGCGTTTGCGTGGGCAGCCAATTGAGGCCTCGAAGAAGTACAGGGTCGCTGGTTGGGCCCCCGTGGCGGAAGAAGCCAGGAGCGCCGGAAACAAGATGATGTGGGATGTGGTCGAGACCTGGCTCAAGGCAAGCGGCGGTAAAGTTGGTGCACGCAAGCTCAACACACCAAAACTCGTTGGCGTCAAGCCCAATCCGGGCTACGCCGCTTGAGTTGGCTGGTAGATGAATCGACCATCAAAAGAACAGGGCACCACGCCCTGTTTTTTTAACGGATCTGTTCGATCGAGAACTTTTTCTCATTGACTTGAGGGGTGATCAGGGCATAGCCCTGATTCTGCCAGTGCATGAGCTCGGTCAGAGCGGATGGCGTGACTTCCACAAAGTCGTACAGGTCGTTCGCGGTGTAATGAAAATCTTGCAGGGCCAGACCACATACTTTGAATTTCACGCCCATGCCGGCGTAGTAGCGCATACGTTGCACCACTTCTTCGTAGCGTTCCTGGTTTTTCCGGGCCAATGTCACAATTTCGGTGCCATGCATCAGGACCACGATACTCATGTCTTCAGGGAACATGCTGTAAGGTGCCTCGGTTAGTGGATTGACCAATCCGCGCAACCAGTACAAGGCCGATCCCAGTTTTTGCGGATCATCCAGATAGATATCAATCAGCGCCTTGGGGTTGTGGTAGGGCGTTTGCACGACCTTACCCTGTGCCCGGGCCGGAGTTGCCGTTATGCAGCCCATCAGAATCACGGCGGCGAAGAGGCCGCACAGGGCTTGACTCGTTTGCGAATGTCGCACGGGAACCTCCTTAACGGCTTGGCTGGTCCCCCTGACAGGAATCGAACCTGTATCTAGCACTTAGGAGGCACTCGTTCTATCCATTGAACTACAGGGAGGAGTGGGAATTGTAGTGGTGTCAAACGGCGGCCTGGCGGGGCTCAGTCATAAGGAACCGTGAAGATGAGATCGATAGCACTTTGTTCTCCGGTTCTGGCCCGCAACGTGAAGCGCCGGGACAGGTCATAGAAGATGGAAAACGTACCCAGTGTTCCCGCCAGACTTCGCTCATACGCCACATAAAAATCACGCGAAATCCGCTTGCCAAGCGTGACCGTCGCCGATGTGGTACTGCCGTCGGAGTTGGCTGCAGACCCCGCAAACGAGAGCAAGTCCAGGCCCAGTGCCGAGGCCAGCCCGCCTGAGAGCCCTTTGCCATTTCCGCCCAGCAGCGCCAGTGCAGCCTGTTGCAGCATGGCCGATTCCGCGCCGCCGTTGGCGCCGGACCGGCCCAGCACCAGCCACGCCAGCTTCTCGGCTTCCGGCAATTCAGGGTCTGCATAAAGCCGCACCCGTGGCGCCAGTGCTGTACCAGTGATTTGCACCCCCACGCGAACCGCCAGATTAGGCCGGATCGCCAGAATATCCAGTGCAGGGTTGTCGTACGCGCCGGTGAAGCGCAGCATCCCTTCATCGATATCCAGCAGTTGGCCATAGGCTTTGTAGGTGCCGCGTCGGGTTTGTACCTCGCCCGTAAGACGAGGTGTTGCGCCCGTATTGGCCACACTGCGAAGGTTC